>NZ_JBHYGG010000295.1:0-35596 GCF_051859125.1 Gemmata sp. | reverse complement strand
TGAGCGCCAGCGAGGGGGTGAGCCTCACCCCCTCGCTGGCGCTCAGGGTTCGCCCGGAATGATGGAGCCGCTCTACCGCCGCAGCAGGAACTCCTTGCTGTTGCACACGGCCCAGAGCACGTCCTCCCAGGCGGCGCGGCGGTCCTTCGCACTGGCGAGCAGCGCGAGGAGCTTCTTCGCCTCGGTCCCAGTGGGCGGTCGGCACAGTGCGGAGAGGTAGACCTCGTCGAGCATCTCGGAATCGGTCTTGCCCGCGGCGAGGAGCGTGCCGAGGCGGTTGTCGGGCGTGCGGATCATCTCGTTCATCAGCTCGCCGGTGATGAGCTGGAACGCCTGGAGCAACCCCGGGTCGTCGTTCCGCTCGCACTCGCACGTCAGCAGCCGGTCCGGCTTGCCGAACGTCTTCAGGAACCGCTGGCCCATGCCGTCGTGCCCGCGGCGGCCGCTCTGCGGCGGGGCCGGCACCTGGTTCGCCCGCACGCCGAGCGGGTGCCCCTCGAACCGCACCGGCACGCCGGTCACCTGCGCCAGCGAGTCGAGCAGTTGCTCGGCCTCGAGCGGCATCACCGAGGCGTGCGAGTGGTGCAGGTCGTCGCCCATCGTCGTCTTGTCGCGGACCGTCGAGGCGAGCTGGTACGTGCGGCTCGTCATGATCTGCCGCACCATCCGCTTCACGCGGAACTGGCCCGCGGCGAAGTCCTTCGCGAGGAAGTCGAGCAGTTCGGGGTTGGTCGGCGGGTTGGTGGCGCGGAAGTCGTCGTTCGGGTCCACGAGCCCGCGGCCCATCAGGTGCAGCCAGATGCGGTTCACCTGGGTGCGGGCGAAGAACGGGTTCCCGGGGGAGGCGACCCAGTCGGCCAGCGCCGTGAGGCGGTCGGCGTCCGGGCCGAACGCCGGGGTCTTCGCGCCGAGGAACACCGGCCGCGCCGGCTTCTGCGTCCGCGGGTGGATCACCTCGCCGTCGCGGTTCTGGAACACGTACTGCTCGCCGACGAACTCGTGCTTGTCGAACTTGTCCCGCTTGGTGTTGTCGGCGAAGCGGTAGTCGACCCGGGCGAACAGCGCCGAGAACCCGTAGTACTCGTCGCTCGTCCACCGGTCGAACGGGTGGTTGTGGCACCGGGCGCAGCCGATGCGGATGCCCAGGAACACCTGCGCGACCGCCTCGGCCCGCTGCGTCGGCTCCCGGACCGCCCGCCAGAAGTTCGCCGGCGGGTTGGCGTAGGTGCTGCCGGTCCCGGCGAGCACGTCGCGGGCGAACTCGTTGAGCGGCCGGTCGGCGGCGAGCTGCGCCGCGATCCACCGGTAGAACGCCGCCACGCCCTTCTTGTCGAGCGATTTCTCCTCGTTGCGGAGCAGGTCGGACCACTTCTGCGCCCAGTACTCGGCGAACTCCGGCCGCTCCAGGAGCGCGTCGATGAGCTTCTCGCGCTTCTTCGGGTCGGTGCCGTCGAGGAACGCCCGCGTCTCGGCGGCGGTGGGCAGCACGCCGAGGGTGTCGAGGTACGCGCGGCGCAGGAAGACGTGGTCGGGGGCGATGTCGGCCGGCTTCACGCGGAGTTCGCGGAGCTGCGCGACGACGAGCTTGTCGATCGGGTGCGACGTGGTCATCCCGCCCATGTCCGGCACCGGCCGGTCCGGGAGGAACACCATCCGCACCGGGGCGACCTGCGACAGGTAGCGGACGAGCAGCACCGTCTCGCCGGTGGCTTCTCGAACCACCTCGCCGGCCGGCGTGACCTTCGCGACGCCGACGGTGGTGAACTCGAACGCGGCGAACGGCGTCACGTCGCGCGTGGTGCCGTTGGAGAAGTGCGCGACGGCCGAGACCTGGAACCGGTCGGCCGGCTCGACGACGATCTTCGCCGCGGGGGTCACGTCGAGCTTGGTGAGCGTCGGGCCGCCGGGCAGGTCCGGGCGGCAGCCGCCCCGGACCCACGCGAGCAGCGCCGCATACTCGGGGCTGTTCACCGAGAACCGGCTCCCGCCCTCGTGCGGCACCTTGCCGCTCCCCTTGAGCAGAAGCAGGCTCTCGGCCGGGTGGTGCGGGTCGGTGCGGCGCGCGAGCATGTCGCGGGTGAGGGCCGCGAGGTCGGCGGCGGGGTCCTCGCCCTTCAGGGTGAGCTTGAACCCGCCCTTGCCGTTGAGGTTGCCGTGGCACGCGCCCGAGTTGCACCCCGCGCGGGTGAGGACTGCCAGCACGTCCCGCTCGAACGACACCTCGGCGGCCCGTGCGGGCTGGAACGGTGCGGAGGCGACGAGCAGGGCGGCGGCGGTGCGGAGGAGCATGGGAGGGTGACTCCGGCGGGGTACGCCGAGTGTACCACACGCGAACGCGGGGGTGTGAGTGGGAGAACTGTCGGATTATCTTGCGGGGCTCTCCGAGCTTGTGGACCGGGTGGGATTCCGGACAATACCGCAACCGGCCGGGCGAACGTAGGAGTGCGTCCACCACCGGGTTCGGTTACCTCACTGGAGTTTCTCATGCGCTCAACGCTCGCCCGCACCGCCCTCATGGCCGGAGTCCTGGGAACACTGGTCGGTTGCAGCGGCTCGAAGTCCCCCGAGCAGGTGTTCGCCGACTTCAAGGACGCAGCGGACAAGAAGGACTACAAGCGGATGGTGAGCCACCTCACCGACGAGTCGCAGGACATGATGGTCGGCGGCCTCGTGTTCGTGGGCTCGTTCGCGGCCGGGATGGGCGATTTGCCCGGCGGGCCGCCCGAGGCGAAGGAGTCGAGCAAGAAGATCGCCGACGTCATGAAGAAGCACGGCGTGAGCGAGGACGCCCTCAAGACCAAGCCCAAGGGGGACAAGCAGGACCCCGAGGCCGCGATGAAGGAACTGGCCGCGGTGGTCAAGGACAAGCCCGGGTTCATCGCCGACATGCTCGCGGCGCTCCCGCAGAAGGGCGGCGAGGGGTTCGACGTCACGTTCAAGGACCTCAAGAACCTCAAGGTCGAGGGCGACACCGCGACCGGGACCGTGACGCAGGTGTCGAACGGGAAGGACAAGGAGAGCCCGATCAAGTTCGTCAAGAGGGGCGGGGCGTGGAAGATCGACATGGTGGGGATGATGAAGGACGGGAAGAAGGCGTGACCCGCGGGCCGGGGCGGGAGCGGCTCCCGCCTCCGCGCTCCCCAAGGCACCGCGATGTCGTATACCGGGGGCAAGGCTCGCCCCCGAGGTTCATCGAATGGCACCGGTCCCCGGCCGAAGGATGGCCCTGTCCGCCCCGCGGCGGCTCGTCTGCGACCTGCTCCACGCCTCCCGCAACATCCCCGTCGTCACGTTCGAGCGGAGCATCGACGTGTCCGCGGTCGCCGCGGCCCGCCGCGACGCGCCGCACCCGCCCCCGTGGGCGGTCCTGTTCGTGAAGGCGTTCGCGCTCGTCGCTTCGCGCCGCCCGGAGTTGCGGCGGGCGTACCTGCCGCTCCCGTGGCCGCACCTGTGGGAGGCCGCTCACAGCGTCGCGTCGGTCGCCGTCGAGCGCGAGTACCGCGGCGAACCGGCCGTGCTGTTCGGGCTCGTCAAGAACCCCGAGGCGCGTCCGCTCGCGGAGCTGGTGGCGAAGCTGAACGAGTGGAAGACGCGGCCCGTCGAGGCGGTCGGGAACTTCAACCGCCAGCTGCGGTACGCCCGGCTCCCGCTGCCGGTGCGGCGGCTCGTGTGGCGGTACGCGACCGCGTGGTCGGGCGCGATCAAGGCTAGGAACCTCGGCACGTTCGGCGTGAGTCTGACGGGGGCGGGCGGGGCCGCGGCGCTGAACCTGATCTGCCCGCTGACGGCGAGCCTGAACACCGGCGTCATCCGGCCCGACGGCACGGTCGACGTCCGGCTGCACTTCGACCACCGGGTGCTGGACGGGATGCCCGCGGCGCGGGCGCTGGCGGACCTCGAAGAGGTGCTGGCCGGCGCGGTCGCCGCCGAGGTCCGCGGGTCGGCGGCTACTTCCGCCGCTTCTTGTACAGCTCACTCGCCCGGAACAGGATCTCGCGCTCCTCGGGCGTGAGGCTCCCCTGGCCGTCCCTCGACACCTTCGCGAGCACCTGATCGAGCCGCTTCTCCAGCGAGTCCTCGGGCGGCCCACCCTCGCGCGCCGTGCCGCCCCCGGGGGACGAGCGGGGCGGGGGCGGGTCCTCGTCGGCCGCGTCGGACGGGACGACGCGGAGCCGCGGGACGACGCGCGCCGCCGAGCCGCGCCGCGACCCGAACAGGCTCGTGAACCGCACGCCGGACAGGAAGTAGATCGCGCCGAACACCACCCCGCCGAGGTGGACGAAGTACGCGATCCGCCCGTTACCCGCGCCGAACACGCCCATCAGGTCGAGGCCGATGAAGATCGTCACGAGGAGCCACACGGGCATCGGGATGACGAAGTACAGCAGCACCTGTTGCCGCGGGAAGTTGCAGGCGTACATGACGAGGACCGCGGAGATCGCGCCGCTGGCCCCGACGGTCGGGTTCCCCGGGGCGATGTCCGCGACCCACCCGAGGTAGTAGAACGCCTGCGCGAACACGCCCGCGAGCAGGTACGTCACCGCGAACTCGGTGCGGCCGTAGACCTCTTCGAGGCGGGTGCCCACGAAGTACAGCGCGAGCATGTTGAAGAAGAGGTGCCAAAGCCCGGCGTGCAGGAACATCGGCGTGAACAGCCGCCACGCCTCGCCGTCCTGCACCAGCCACGGGTCGTACCGCCCGGCCGCGACGAGCGGGCTGCCCGGGATGTACTGGAGGAAGAACACGACGCAGGTGACGGCGATGAGCCACACGGTCACGCCCTGGCGGTTCCAGGCGTCGAGGAAGCTGGAGCCCTCGCGGTAGTAGTCGCGGTCCTGAATCCCCATGCCCGCCCCCGGTGGACTGTCGCTTCCCCCAGCTTAGCAGACCGCGCCGCCCGGCGAAACCGGAACGCGGCCCGACCGGACCGAAACACCGGGAACGCCCCGGGGGGCGCGCCGGCCCCGAGTGAGCTTGACCCTGCGGCCCGCGGCCGGCATGAGGCGTGCGCCATGCTCAGGGGGAAATCGGCATGAATCGCACCTGGGTCCGGAACGCGCTCGGGGGGGCGCTGACCGGGGGCGTCTTGTTCTTTGCCGCGATCAAGGCGTGGGCGCAGGCCCCGCAACCCCCGCTGCCGCCCCCGACCGTGGAACTGATCGCCGGGCCGGGCGCGCTTCCCGAGGCGGCCCCTCCCGCGGTCCCGGGCGCCGCGCAACCGCCCACCCCCGCACCGCCCACCCCCGCACCGCCCACCCCCGCACCGCCTCCCCCCGCACAGTCGCCGGCGCTGGCCAAGCCGACGTTCGAGACCGTCTGGAACAACGGCCTGTACGTCCAGTCCACGGACAAGCGGTTCGTCAGCCACTGGGGGGCCACGGTCCAGTACGACTTCTCGTGGTACACCGCGAGTCCGGCACTGGAGCAGGGGCTCCGGAGCGGGGAAGGGGTCGGCAAGTTCAACGACGGGGCCAACCTGCGGCGGGCGCGGATCTTCACCGAGGGCACCCTCTGGGAGGCGGTGGACTACAAGTTCGAGCTGGAGTTCATGAACGGCATCGGGTTCTCGCCCGCGGGGACCACCAACGAGGCGACCGCCGGGTCGGTCACCAACAGCCCCGGGCCGACCGACGCGTGGCTGAACTTCAAGGACGTGCCGCTCCTCGGCAACGTCCGCCTCGGCAGCCAGAAGGAGTGGTTCAGCCTCGAGCACCTCAACAACTACCGGGCGCTGGAGTTCCTGGAGCGGTCGTACCTGTTCGACCTCGCCCAGCCGACGGCGTTCAACAACGGGTTCAGCCCCGGCATCAGCGCGTTCCGGACGTGGGCGAAGGCCCGCGTGTTCACCGCGGTCGGCGCGTACAAGAACGAGAGCGACCTGCTCGGGTTCGGCGTCGGCGACGGGCAGTACGCGGTGACCGGTCGGGTCGCGGCCCTCCCGGTGTGGATGCCGGACGACAAGGTGTTCTGGCACGTCGGCGGGGCCATGAGCCACCGCGACCCGGTCGAGGACCGGGTCCAGGTCCGCATCCGCGACAACGTCCGCAACGCGCCGTTCCCGCTGCTCCCGCTCCTGGTGAACACGAACCTGCTCGATGCCACGTCGCAGACGCTGTACAACGTCGAGACGGCGGCCGTGTGGGGGCCGCTCACGTTCCAGTCGGAGTACACCGCGAACGTCATCAACGGCGTGCGCACGGCCGGCCTCACCGGCCCGCCGGGGCCGCCGCAGGGGACGATCTTCTTCCAGGGGTACTACGCCGAGACGATGCTGTTCCTGACGGGCGAGAGCCGCACCTGGAACGCCAGGTACTTCTTCTTCGACCGCGTGGCGCCGCTGCGGCCGTTCAAGTTCCGCCGGACCGCCTGCGACGGGTACGGCCCCGGGGCGTGGGAGGTGGCCGTGCGGTACACGTACATCGACGCCTCGAACAAGGCGATCTGGGCCGGCCGGCTCGACAGCGTGACGCTCGGCCTCAACTGGTACGTGAACACCAACGCCCGGTTGCAGCTCAACTACGACTACACGCGCGTCGGCGACAAGGGCAACTCGGGCCAGGGCCACGTGAGCGCCGTCGGCCTCCGAACCCAGTTCGACTTCTGACGGCCGGCGGTCCGGGGGCTCCTCCGGGTAGATCAGGTGGTTGGCGGGCCGCCACGGAGGGCGGCCCCTACCAGACAGTTCGCGTTTGGTTTGTAGGGGCCGCCCTCCGTGGCGGCCCGCGTGAGGCCAACGACTCAACACCGCAGGGCCGGATCAGGGGGGCTTGAACAGGCGCGGCTCACAGAGGCCAGCTACAGTACACACACCCAGTGCCACCGGGCGTCACGCCACCGGCACCGTCAGCCGCTGCAGGTTCTTGACCGCGGCGGCGATCCCTTCTTTCGCGCCGAACACCGCGGTGCCCGCGACGAACACGTTCGCCCCGGCCCCGGACGCGAGCGGGATCGTCGCGGCGTCGATGCCGCCGTCCACCTCGATCTCGCACGCCGGGTTGTGCTTCCGCACCAGCGCCCGCAGCTCGGCGATCCGCTGCGTGCTCTCGGGGATGTACGCCTGCCCGCCGAACCCGGGGAACACGGTCATGCACAGGGCCAGGTCGATGTCCCGGAGGAACGGCTCGACCCTCGCGACCGGCATGTCCGGGTTGAACGCCAGCCCGACCTTCTTGCCCAGGCCGCGGACGCGCGCGATGATGGGCCGCGGGTCCGGGTGGACCTCCAGGTGGACGATGAGGGAGTCGGCCCCGGCCTTCGCGAACCCGTCGAGGAACCGGTCCGGGTCCTCGACCATCAGGTGCACTTCGAGCGGCAGCTTGGTGACCGGCCGCAGCCCCTTCACGACGACCGCGCCCATGCTCAGGTTGGGGACGAAGTGGCCGTCCATCACGTCGACGTGGACCCGGTCGATGCCGGCCGCCTCGGCCTCCCTGACGAGGTCGCCGAGGCGGGAGAAGTCGGCCGCGAGGATGGAGGGCGCGATCATGGGTAGTCGCCGTGGGGTGGTGGGTCCGTGCCACCGTCCAGATTAACGACCGCGGCGCCCCCCGGCGAGCGGCGACCGGCCGGTCGGCGGCCGCTCCCTATAATTTCGGGCTGACCCCAGGTCCGATTGATCCGCATTCGTTCTGTAACCGGCCTCTGTGAGGCCGGGCCTGTGCGAGTCCCGTAGCACCGGCCTCACAGAGGCCGGCTACAGTGAGGAATCAACCGGATCCGGGCTGACCCCACCCGCCCGGGACCACGCGAATGCCCGACCGCTTCCCGTACTCGGTTACCCCCGAGGAGCACGTCCCCGCCTGGCAGGCGCTCCGCGTCGAGAACCTGCCGGCGCATAAGGCGGCGCTCAACCTCGTGTCCTACGCCCGCAAGTCGATCTACAAGAAGTACACGGCGTCTCCGGAAGTCGTGCGGCACTTTAACGGCCAGCGGCGCGCGTTCCGGTCCCTCGCGGCCCGGCCCGCGGCCGCCGGCGCGACCCGCCTCGCGCTCGTCGGCGACATCATGTGGCTCCGCGACGGGTGGGACGACTTCCTCGACCCCGGCGTGCTGGCCCACCTCAACTCGCACGACGCCGTTCTCGGCAACCTGGAGTCGGTGATCTCGCCGCGGTTCAAGGTGCCGCGGCTGTTCCCCGACTACATGACGTACAACTCGCACCCGAACCTGGTGCGGGCGTTCCGCCGGCCCGACGGCCGCAGCACGTTCTCGGCGCTGTCGGTCGCGAACAACCACGCGCTCGACCGCGGTGAGCAAGGCGCGCGTGACACCCTTTCGCTGCTCGACGAGCTGCGCGTCCCGCACTCGGGGATCGCCCTCGACGGCGGCCGCGAGCCGTACGTCACGTTCGAGGTGAACGGCATCAAGGTCGGGTTCTACGCGGCCGCGTGGGGGCTGAACTCGTTCGTGAAGCCGAACCCGAACGTCCGCATGAACGCGCTGCCGGGCGGCATCTTCGAGCCCGGCGCGAAAATCGAGTTGCCCGAGATCCGCAGTGTGCTTTCCGACATGGCCGCCGAGGGCTGCGACTACCGTGTCGTCGCCGTCCACTGGGGCTACGAGTTCGAGTACTACGCGGACCCCGGCATGATGCGGGTCGCCCGCGAGGTCGTGCGGCTCGGGGCCGACCTGATCCTCGGCACGCACCCGCACGTCCAGCAGCCGTGCGAGACGCTGTTCGTGAACGGGAGCGAGGGCCAACTGCCTGCGGAGTTGCGGGGGGCGGTCGCGGACTCAACCCTGACCGCCGACGGCCCGCAACGAAAGGCGCTCGTGGCGTACTCGATGGGGAACCTCGCGACGACGATGTTCACGTTCGAGTGCAAGGTCGGGTGGGTGCAGGGCCTCCGCCTGTTCCGGGACGCCGCGGGCCGCGTGGACTGGAGCCCCGACGCGACGGCGTTCGTGATGAACGCGCCGCGGTTCGGCGGCCGGCAGCGGCGGTTGCTGATGCTCGACGACTACCGCAACCAGTCCACGAAGTTCCGCCGCGTCCCGAAGTGGGAGGAGGACTACTTCGCGTTCCTCCGCGAGCACCTGCTGGGGAGGGAGTAGCGACGGTCGGAAAGGACTTCGTCTTCACCCCGAAGGGAGTGCGACTACGTAGCCTGGGGCAACGCCCCAGGTGACGTGTAAGGTGGAATCGCAGCCTCATGAAAGGGTGCGACAGTCACGCTGTGCCACCCCTTCGGGGGTGAAGAGCCGCGCCACCGCGGCCCGCTACACCAGGGGCTAATTTCGTCCCCAGTTTGTTATAACGATAAAACAAACGACAACGAACGGTCGAAGCGTACGGCACCGTTCGGGCATACGCATCGCAGGAAATGCTACAAATCAAGGCTTCTTCGGCGGAGCGTTGGGGGCGACCAAAACGCCCCCGAACGCCCGTACCGTTCGGATGTTCGGCCCGATTAAGGGGCCGAACGCCGAAGGGGATTGAACTGGGCCCACAAAAACGAAGAGTCATTTGATGTGGGGCCATTGTCCATGAAATCCTGCTGCTGTCTCTGTAGGCAACTACTGCTAACCCTGCCCGACCTACTTGCACGGATACACAGGCGTCACGAAGACATTAAGCGAGGCATGAAATGCGGCTTCCCTTACGGCTTCGGCCCACGTCGGGTACGAATAGACGAACGAAGCACCGGCACTATGGACAGTGAAACAGTAACTACCACGGTAGGATTGCGGCGACGACTCCGCCACCGGGACGGCCTGACGAGTAGCCGCCCGCCGACGCCCACAGGCTTGAGCGTCGGCTGCCATTCCCGCCAGAGCAACGCCGCAGAGAAGAACGGTTCGCATCGCTGACTCCTTCGTGTGCGTCAAGGTGTGTGGCCAGGGAAAAACCCAGCCGCCCTGATCATAAAGCGGCTCAATCCCAGGGGAACCCCCTTCACACAACCTTCAACAATTGTGGCGATAAAAAAGAGGAGCGTAATATCTTTGTGAAAAAGAACTTGTGGTCGGTTGGTAGGCTAAAGTGTCTTGGAAACAACTTTAACCAGATCAACATCACCCATACGAAAGTACCATGCACCCGCCAGCACCTCTATCCCCCGTCCGTCCGAGCCACCGCCGAGAGACTGCCATGCCACGCTGGTCGGTCGTCCGCCTCATCGCCAACCGCGAGGTCCGGGACCAGCTCCGGGACCGGCGGACGCTGTTCCTGATCCTCGGCCTGCCGGTCGTGATGTACCCGCTGTTCGTCGGGATCGGCCTGCTGTTCGTCGCCGCGATCAAGGAGAAGGTGTTCGTCGTCGCCGTCGTGGGGGCGCACTACCTGCCGCAGCCGCAGCCCGAGGGGGTCGCGTCGCCGGTCGCGGCGGTCGGCGGCGCGGCGGCCGCGGTCGCCGAGCGGCAGGCCCGCACGTTCCCCCCGCTCGTCACCGACGGGAAGTTCAACGCCCGTTTCCTGGAGAACAGCCCGGACGGCGGGTCGCTGACCGTCAAGTTGATCGACGCGCCCGACGAGGGGCTCCTCGACCGCCGCGAGGCCGACGCGATCCTCGTCGTCCCGGCGGACTTCGTCGCCAAACTCGACCGGGGCGAGCGGCCGGTCCTGCAGGTGCTCGGCCGCGAGGGCGAGGAGAACTCGAAGATCGCCGTCCGCCGGCTCACCGGCACCATCCACGCCTGGGTCGAGCGGCTCAAGGACGCCCGGTTCGCCCGGGCCGGCCTGTCCGCCGACTTCGACTCGCCCGTCGAGGTCCGCGACCCGCAGTCCGGCAAGGCCGCCGACAAGAAGGTGTTCGACGAGCTGCGGGACGTGCTGGTGAAGACGATCCCGTTCCTGCTGGTGATGTGGATGCTCACCGGGGCGATCTACCCGGCGATCGACATGACGGCCGGGGAGAAGGAGCGGGGCACGATGGAGACGCTCCTCATCAGCCCGGCCGAGCGGATCGAGATCGTCCTCGGGAAGTTCGCCGCGGTGGTGACGATGGGGTTCGGCACGGCCGCGTGGAACGTGACGCTCATGCTCCTGGTGACGGCCGCGGTGCAGGTGTACTTCCCGCACACGCTCATCTACCTGCCGGGGCTGGCGATGTGCATGCTGGCGGCGCTGCCGCTCGCGATGCTGATCGCCGCCAGCACGCTGGCGCTGGGGATCTTCGCCCGGAGCACGAAGGAGGGGAACTACTACATGGTCCCCATGTTCTTCGTGACGCTCCCGCTCGCGTACTGGAGCATGAGCCCGGGGATGGAACTGGACGAGGTGACGAGCTGGATCCCGGTGGCCAACGCGCTCCTGCTCCAGCAGCGGCTCATGGCGGTGCGGACCGACCCGTTCCCGTGGCAGCACGTGCCGGCGGTGGTGGGGTCGCTGGCGCTGTGCGTCGGGCTGACGCTGTGGGCCGCGGTCCGGCAGTTCCAGCGGGAGAGCGTGCTGTTCCGCGAGGCCGAGGGGTCGGGCGGCGGGTGGTCGCTGTTCGGGCGGAAGAAGTGACGCGGGTTCGCGTTCGGCGGTGGTGCTAGGAATGCAAAGACCACGGGGGCGTTACCCCCGTGGCTCGGTTGTTCGCGAGGGGCCGTGCGGCGCCTCGTCACTCGCCGACGAACGGGAGCAGGCCGATGAAGCGGGCGCGCTTGATGGCGTCGCCGGCGGCCCGCTGGAAGGTCGCGCACAGCCCGCTCCGCTTGCGGCTGAACATCTTCCCCTGGCTGGTGATGAGCTTCTTGAGGTTGCTCACGTCCTTGTAATCGACGAACGCCGGCCGGGGGCACCCTTCCTTCGTGCAGAACCGACAGCGGTTCTTGCGGTTGTTGCCCAGCTTCTTGCGGATCATACGCTCTACCCACCCTCGCCGTGATGTTACCGTGTATGTGCCGAAAATTCGGGAAGTGACATCCTAGGAGTCACGCGAAAAACGGGAAGGGAAAAAGAAAAGACGCCCGCCGATCGGCGGGCGTCGCGGTGGGCCGGGGGCTCACGCCATCCCGAGGTCCTTCTTCAGCGTGGTGTACCAGTCGCTGAACCAGCCGGTCTTCACCTTGTTGTTGCCGCTGTCCTCCATCACCTGGACGATCATCTTCTTCAGGTCGCGGTCGTTCTTCTTCCCCTGCGCGGTTTTCTTGACCGTGTGGAAGATCATGTCGAACTCCTTCTGGTCGACCTTCCCGTCGTTGCCGGCGGCGGCCTCGACCTGGTCCTTGATCTGCTTCGCGAGCTGGCTCTCCAGGACGTACCCCTGGTCGTCGCACACCTGGACCAGCGCGCCTCGGGCGCTGTCGATGTTGACGCCGAGTTGGATCGCGATCTGGAGGATCTCGCGCTCCTCGTTCTTGTCCAGGTACTTGTCGTCGTACGCCCGGAGCTTGATCTCGTTGATGAACCGCTTCTTGATGTCTTCGACGGACATGGTCGCCTCCTGTTTGCGGGACTCGGTCGGGAAGGTGACGTCGGGCGGGGTGCCCGTTCCCAGGTTCTTCGGTGCCGCGTCCGAGATCTTTATCGACTTCCCAATGATTTTACCGTAGCGTACCCGCCGTTCAATCAGATACTGCCGCAACGCGGGGGTCCGAAGATGCCAGGTGCAGCAGCGACGTCGACGCACGGCGGGCCGAGCCGCCCCGTTCCCGGGGCCGGGTGGGCACTCGCGCTGCTCCTCGGGATCAACCTGTTTAATTACATCGACCGGCAAATTCTCTCGGCCACGCTCCCGAAGATCCGCCTCGACGCGACCATCCTCGCGCCGGACGACCCGCTGGCCCAGACCAAGCTCGGCGCGCTGACCACGGCGTTCATGGTCGCGTACATGTGCCTGTCCCCGCTGTTCGGGCGGCTCGGCGACACGGTGTCCCGGTGGGGGCTGGTCGGGGTCGCGGTGATCCTGTGGAGCCTCGCGACCGGCGGCACCGGCCTCGCCGTCGGGTACCTCGCGCTGTTCTTCGCCCGGTGCCTCGTCGGGGTCGGCGAGGCGGCCTACGGGCCGGTCGCCCCGGCGATGCTCTCGGACCTGTACCCGGTGGACCACCGCGGGCGCATCATGGCGTGGTTCTACATGGCGATCCCGGTCGGCAGCGCGCTCGGGTTCGTCGTCGGGTCGCAGGTCGCCGAGCACTTCGGCTGGCGCACCGCGTTCCACGTCGCCGTGTTCCCCGGGATCGCGCTCGGGGTGCTGTGCTTCTTCATGCGCGACACCCGCACTGGCGCGGCCGCGGAACCGGCGGCCGCCCCCGCCACACCGGCCGCGGCACCGGAGCCGGCCCCGAGCTACTGGGCCGTGCTGCGGGAGCTGAAGGGGGTGCGGTCGTTCGTGCTGTGCTGCGCGGGGATGACCGCGTCGACGTTCGTCCTCGGCGGCGTGGCGACGATGGTGCAGCTCTACCTGTTCGAGCGCGAGGCCCGGTTCACCCTCGACGAGAACGCGGTCGCGAAACTGGAGGCGATCACCGACAGCACCGGCGAGCGGGTCGTTCCCGCGGCGGTCGCTGACAAGCTGCGGGCGGCGACGTGGCCGCAGGGTATGGCGCTGCCGGAGTTCCGCGAGAAGCTGCGGGCCGCGCTCACCGAGCAGGAGTTCACGCTCTACAGCTCGTGGGTGTTCGACAGTTCCCCGGCCAAGGGGTCACTGACGAACGGCACCATCGGGCTCTACTTCGGCGCGATCGTGGTGCTGAGCGGGCTGTTCGCGACGCTGCTCGGCGGGGTGCTCGGCGACTACCTGCGGAACCGCGGGGTGAAGGGGGCGTACTTCCACGTCGCCGGGTGGGGGATGATCGCCGCGTTCCCGGCCTACGTCGCGATGCTGTACGTCCCGTTCCCGCTCGGGTGGGTGCTCATCTTCGTGGCCGTGTTCTTCCTGTTCTTCAACACCGGCCCGGCGAACACGATCCTCGCGAACGTGACCCGGTCGAAGGTGCGGGCGACGGCGTTCGCCATCAACATCCTCATCATCCACGCGCTGGGCGACGCGATCTCCCCCCCGATCCTCGGGCTCATCGCCGACTACACGAGCCTCCAGACCGCGTTCCTGAGCATCGCGTTCCTGGTCCCGCTGAGCGGCGTGCTGTGGATCTGGGGCGCGAAGTACCTCGACGAGGACACCGCCAGGGCCGAGGCCGCATCGTGACTCGTCTGGTGCCTTTCGAGCCACGGGGTTCATCCCCGTGGTGGATTGTGGCGCGAAGCACCGCCGGGGTAAACCCGGCGGCTCGAAAGATGGTTCCCCCACGCACGCCTCGCGTCACCGCGACACCTGCCACGCGACGTAGGCGACGTACCCGGTGAGGAGGATCGCGCCCTCCCACCGGTGGACGACCATGCCGTTCGCGATAGTGACGAGCAGCATCAGCGCGAACATCACCATGAGCGGGATGTCGGTCATGACGACCGAGTCCGACAGTCGGACCGGCTGCACGGCGACGGTGAGGCCGAGGACGAGCAGGATGTTGAACAGGTTCGAGCCGGCGATGTTGCCGAGAACGAGGTCGGCCTGGCCGCGGTAGGCGGCCGCGACGCCGGCGGCGATCTCCGGGAGCGACGTGCCGACCGCCACGACCGTGAGGCCGATCACCCACTCGCTCACCCCCAGGTCGCGGGCGATGTCCACGGCCGAAGTCACGAGCAGGTGCGCGCCGCCGATCAGCCCCGCCAGCCCGCCGGCCAGCAGCACGCACGCGAGCCACAGCGGCAGGTGCCCCGCGGCCGCCGTCCCGACCTCTTCCTTCACCTCCGGCGACTCGGTGCGGACCGACCGGACCATGTAGACGCACAGCGCCGCGAACCCGACGAGCAGCACCGCGCCGTCGCCGCGTCCGAGGCGGTTGTCGCGGGCCAGGAACAGCAGGAGCAGGCTCGCGGCGATCACGAGTGGCACCTCGACGCGCAGGAAGTTCATCCGGGCCGCGAGCGGCCGAACGAGCGCCGCCACGCCGAGCACCAGCCCGATGTTCGCAACGTTGCTGCCGACCACGTTCCCCAGGGCGATGTCGGACGTGCCCTGGAGCGCGGCCGAGAGGCACACGACCAGCTCCGGGGCCGAGGTGCCGAACCCGACGATGGTGAACCCGATGATGAACGGGCTCACGCCCAGACCGCGGGCGACCCGCACCGCCCCGCGGGTGAGCGCCTCCGCCGCGACGGTCAGCACGACCAGGCCCAGCACCAGCAGCAAGCAGTTGACGAGCATCGTGACCTCGTGGACCGCGGAGACGAACCGCCGTGCCCCGCCGCGTGTCCGCATCCGTGTGGACGGGCTTTCGCGCACGCCATAAGCCAAGCAGATCAACCCGATAGAGAAGGCACGCTAATGCCGAGTTATAACCCGGCCGACGTCGAGCGACGCTGGCAGCAGTTCTGGGAATCGAACAAAACCTTCCGCACGCCGGACCCGGACGCGGCGGAGGTCGCCGGCAAGCCGAAGTTCTACGCGCTCGACATGTTCCCGTACCCGAGCGGGGCCGGGCTGCACGTCGGGCACCCCGAGGGGTACACGGCGACCGACATCCTGTCGCGGTTCAAGCGGATGCGCGGCTTCCACGTCCTGCACCCGATGGGCTGGGACGCCTACGGCCTGCCCGCCGAGCAGTACGCGGTCGAGAAGAACGTCCACCCGCGGATTACGACGCAGGAGAACATCAAGACGTTCCGCCGGCAGATCAAATCGCTCGGGTTCTCCTACGACTGGGACCGCGAGGTCGACACCACCGACCCGAACTACTTCAAGTGGACCCAGTGGATCTTCCTGACCATCTACGACACGTGGTACGACCCCGCGACCAAGAAGGGCCGGCCGATCTCGGAGTTGCCGATCCCCGAGGGGGTGCGGAACCACGGCGAGCACGAGGTGCGGAAGTACCAGGACAGCTTCCGGCTGGCGTACCAGGCCGAGGTGCCGGTGAACTGGTGCCCCGCGCTGGGCACGGTGCTGGCCAATGAAGAGGTGATCGACGGCAAGAGCGAGCGCGGCAACCACCCCGTCGAGCGCCGGCCGCTGAAGCAGTGGCTGATGCGGATCACCGCCTACGCCGAGCGCCTGCTGGAAGACCTGGCCCCGCTCGACTGGTCCGAGTCGATCAAGCTGATGCAGCGGAACTGGATCGGCAAGAGCGAAGGCGCGGAGGTGATGTTCGAGGTGGTTCGGGGCGGCGGACCAGAGGGATTGGGGACGTATGCGCCCCCGCTGCCGGTGTTCACCACGCGGCCCGACACGTTGTTCGGGGCGACGTACATGGTGCTGTCGCCCGAGCACGACTTCGTTGACTTCATCACGACGCCCGAACACACGGCTGCTGTGAAGGCGTATCAGGAAGCGGCTTCTCGCAAGAGCGACTTCGAGCGGACGGAACTGGGGAAGTCCAAGGCGAAGACCGGCGTGTTCACGGGTGCCTATGCGCGTAATCCGGTGAACGGCCAAGAGATTCCCATCTGGATCGCGGACTACGTGCTGGCGACGTACGGCACCGGAGCGATCATGGCCGTGCCGGCGCACGACGAGCGCGACTTCGAGTTCGCCAAGCAGTTCGGGTTGCCGATCGTGCCTGTCGTGAAGCCAACCGAGGAGTGGCTGAAGAAGACTGGCAGCACGCCAGCCGACTTGAAGGAGCCGTACTGCGAGGAGGGCGTCGCGGTCAACTCCGGGCTCCTGGACGGGCTGCCGACGGCCGAGGCGAAGGCCAAGATCATTACATGGCTGGAAGAGAAGAACCTGGGCACGCGGCGGGTGAACTACAAGCTGCGCGACTGGCTGTTCAGCCGGCAGCGGTACTGGGGCGAGCCGTTCCCGGTGCTGCACGGCCCCGACGGCGAGATCGTGCCGCTCACGCTCAAAGACCTGCCGCTGATCCCGCCCGAACTGGCCGACTTCAAGCCGACCGGCACCCCCGAGGGGCCGCTGTCGAAGGCGACGGACTGGGTGAACGTCGAGATCAACGGGAAGAAGTACAAGCGCGAGACGAACACGATGCCGCAGTGGGCCGGGTCGTGCTGGTACTTCCTGCGGTACATCGACCCGCACAACGACACGGCGTTCGCCGACCCCGCGAAGCTGAAGCACTGGCTGCCGGTGGACATGTACATCGGCGGGGCGGAGCACGCCGTGCTGCACCTGCTGTACTCGCGGTTCTGGCACAAGGTGCTGTTCGACCGCGGGTACGTCCCGTGCCCCGAGCCGTTCCAACGCCTCGTCAACCAGGGCATGATCCTGGGGGAAAACAACGAGAAGATGTCGAAGGCCCGCGGCAATGTTGTCAATCCAGACGACGTGGTGAAGGAGTACGGTGCCGACAGCCTGCGGTTGTACGAGATGTTCATGGGGCCGCTGGAGGCCGTAAAGCCTTGGAACACGGCGTCCATCGCAGGCGTGTTCAAGTTCCTGGGCCGGGCGTGGCGGTTGATCGTCGATGACATGGCCGAGACGGTGAAGCTCGACGCCAAGATCACCGACGCCGAGCCGGACCGCGACACGCTGCGGGTGCTGCACCACACCATCCAGAAGGTGACCGAGGACACCGACGCGCTGCGGTTCAACACGGCCATCTCGACGATGATGGAGTTCGTCAACCACATGACGAAGCTCGACGCCCGGCCGCGTGCGGCGCTGGAGCCGTTCGCTCTGCTGCTCGCCCCTTATGCGCCGCACGTTGCCGAAGAGTTGTGGGCCGCGCTCGGCCACACCACCACGCTTGCCTACGCGCCGTGGCCGAAGTTCGACCCGGCGCTCGCGAAGGCCGACGAGATCGAGATTCCCGTTCAGGTGAACGGCAAGCTCAAGAGCGTGCTGAAGGTGCCCGCGGAGATCGACGACGCTTCGCTCGAGGCCGCCGCCCTCGCCGACGAAAAGGTGAAGGACGCGCTCGCCGGCAAGCCCGTGAAGAAGGCCATCGTGAAGTCGAAGAAGATGGTCAATTTGGTAGTGTGACGATCCGCATTACCTCCCGCGCCAGGGTCCGCGACGCGAGGTTCGTGTCGCGGGCCAGTCGCAGGAACTCGCCGAGCAGCGCCGGCTTCCGCACGAGCGCCCGCATCGCCTTCCACGGCGACACGTTGCCGCCCGAGAGCAGCCGCACCAGTTCCGGTGACAACGCGGTGTCAGCGGCGTCCGACACGGCCCGCACCGCACGGAACGCCACGCCCCTCGCAGAGCACGCCTCGGCGATCGCGGCCGATTCCATGTCCACGGCGTCGGCATCGTGCTGCGCGGCGAGTAAGCGCTTCTCGGCGGGCGTTCCCACGATGCGGTCGGCGGTGAAGATGCGCGGCGAGGTGACGACGTCGCCGACGCGCAGCGCCGGTACGAGCGCGCCGCAGAACCCGGCGGCGATCACGAGGGCCGGGTGCGGTGCGTGTTCGAGAAGCCGCGAAGCGGCTTCTCCGGCGCACTTCCGGCCGACGCCGGTGACGTGAACGCGAACGTGCGGCAGCCCACGCGCGAGGCGGCGGAGAGGTGCCGCCTCGCGCTCCAGCGCGAAGAGGATCAGTACATCATCTTGCCCTCTCCCCTTGCGGGAGAGGGTGGCCGCGCTTCGCGGCCGGGTGAGGGGTGCGGGCGTCCGGCCCTCAGAAGGCGCGGCCCCCTCACCCGCTCGCAAAGCCTCGCTGCCCTCTCCCGCAAGGGGAGAGGGCGAAGACAGTTCACTCACGTCAGTTGCCACCGGAGCATCTTCAGGCTGTCGCCGAGGCGGGCGTTCACGCCCAGCGCCGCGGCGACCTCGTACCCCGAGTGCATCATGCAGTGCTCGCACCGCGGGTCCTTGCCGTACCCGTAGTTCTCCCACTCGGTGTTGTGCAGCAGGTCGCTGAACGTCAGGTGGTGCTCGTCGGTGATCAGGTAGCACGGCCCCTTCCAGCCCTTCACGTTCCGGGTCGGGCTGGCCCACGCGGCGCACGTCAGGTCGCGCTTGCCCTGGAGGAACTCCAGGTACACCGGCGAGGTGTTCATCGCGTACTTCTTGAACAGCCCCTGGGCCTCGTTGAACTTCTGCTTGATCTGCTCGCGGGTGAGGAAGATCTCGGCCGCGCCGTCCGGGTTCGTGCTGCACACCGCCGCGTACCCGTAGGCCGGGGACAGCATGAACCCGTCCACGCCCAGCTCGGTGAGGTAGCCGTACAGGGCGTCGATCTCCGCCATGTCGGTTTCCTTGTACACGGTCGTGTTCGTGCAGACCATGAACCCGGCCTTCTTCGCGGCCTTGATCCCCTCGACGGCCGCGGCGAACACGCCCTTCCGCTCGACCATCAGGTCGTGCGTCTTCTCCAGCCCGTCGACGTGGACGTTGAAGAAGAACCGCGACGTCGGCTTGAACTGGTTCAGCTTCTTCGTGATGAACATCCCGTTGGTGCACAGGTAGATGTGCTTCCGCTTCTTCAGGATGCCGCGGACCAGCTCGCCGATCTGCGGGTAGATCAGCGGCTCGCCCCCGCAGATGCTCACGATCGGCGCGCCGGCCTGGTCCACCGACTCCAGGCACTCGTCAACGGAGAGCTTCTCCTTGATGGTCGACTCGTACTCGCGGATGCGGCCGCACCCGGTGCAGGTCAGGTTGCACGCGTGCAGCGGCTCCAGCATCAGCACGAGCGGGAACCGCTGCTTGCGCTGGAGCTTCTTCTTGATCATGTAGCCCGCCATGTCGGTGGTCAGGCTCAGGGGGAATCGCATAGTTCACCGGGTGTCGGGTGTCGGGTGTCGGGTGTCGGAAAGAAATCGGGGCGAGAGACCTTTTGGGTTCGCGGCGTCGTGGCCGGCATCGAGTCGGTATTCGCTTCGGCCGATCCCCGATCCCCGACCCCCGATCCCCGCCGCGTAGCGACTGAGGGCCATGAGCGGGAAGTAGACGGGGTACATGTGGTACTTCAGGTAGAACACCCGCGGGAACCCGGTGCCGGTGAACGGGCCTTCGGTCCACACGCCGGCGGCGTTCTGCGTGCCGACGAGGTACTCGACCCCGGCCCGCACCTCAACCGACCCGGCCTCGCCCGCAGCCAGCAGGCCGAGGACGGCCCACGCGGTCTGCGACGCGGTCGACTCGCCGACCCCGGCCTGCGACGGGTCGTCGTAGCTGCGGCAGCTCTCGCCCCAGCCCCCGTCGGCGTTCTGCACGTCCTTGAGCCATCGCACGGCCCGCCGCGCCACGGGGAGGCTCATGTCGAACCCGACCGCCGCGAGCCCGACGAGCACCTGCCAGGTGCCGTAGACGTAGTTCACGCCCCAGCGGCCGAACCACGCGCCGGTCTCCTCCTGGCGGCCGAGGATGAACCGCACGGCGCGGTCGACCGGCTCCTGGCCGACGCGGTACCCGTAGTGGCTGAGCGCTTCGAGCACGCGGGCGGTGATGTCCGGGCACGCCGGGTCGAGCATCGCGTTGTGGTCCGCGAACGGCACCTTCTCCAGCACCTCGTTCTCGATGTTCCGGTCGAACGCGCCCCAGCCGCCGTTCGTGTTCTGCATCGCCACGAGCCAGTTCAGCGCCCGGTGGACCGCGGGGAGCGCCGCGGCCCGGGTGTGGTGCCCGCTGCGGGCCAGCGCGATGAGCACCATCGCCGTGTCGTCGACGTCCGGGTAGTGCGCGTTGCGGTACTCGAAGAACCAGCCGCCGGGCTCGACGCCGCGAACGGTCTTCGCCCAGTCGCCCGTGCGCCGCACCTCGCGGTCGAGCAGCCACCGCACGGCGGCCCCGACCTCTTCGGACCCCGCGGGCTGGCCGGCGTCGGCGACGCCGATCAGCGACAGCGCCGTGTCCCAGACCGGCGACTTGCACGGCTGGAGCCGCAGTTCGCCGTTCTCCTCAATCGAGAGGTCGTCGAGTTGGCCCATGACCCACTGCATCTCGGGGTCGCCGGCCGGCACGCCGAGCGCCTTCAGCACGATGGCGTGGTACACGATGGGCGGGAAGATGGCCCCGATGCCGTCGCTCTCGCCGTCGCGGGCGCGGTCCCGCATCCAGGCAACGGCCCGCTTCACCGCCCACCGCCGCAGCGGGGTCAGGCCGAGGCGCTGGGCCGCCTTGATGCACCAGTCGGTGCCGAGGAAGAAGTTCGTCCACGAGAACCACTTCGCGGTCGGCTTCGCGGGCCACCGGGGCGTCTCGGGCGGCGCGAGGAACAGCTCGCGGATGCCCATTGCGTCGGGGAGCGCCGTGACGGGCTTGAAGGCGTCCACGACCGAAAGCGGGACGAAGATGGTCCGGCTCCAGGCCGACATCGCGTAGATGTTGAACGCGAACCACCGCGGGAGCAGGATCAGTTCCGCCGGCACGCTGGCGCACGCCGAGTAGGGGAGCTGGCCGAGCAGGGCGAGGTAGAACCGGGTGAACGAGTTGGTCGCCTCGGCCCCGCCGAGCTTCCGGACGCAGGCCGCGGCCCGCGCCATGTGCGGCGCGTCGGCCGGGTCGCCGGCGATCTTGAGCGCGAAGTACGCCTTCACCGAGACGCTGATCTCGGCCGGGCCGCCGGGGTAGTTGGGCCAGCCGCCGTCGGCCTGTTGTTTGGTGCGGAGGTAGTTGGCGGCGCGGGCGACCCGCGGGTCGTCGCGGCGGCCGAGGAACGCGAGGAGGAGGACGAACTCCGATTCGAGGATCGTGTCGCCCTCGAGTTCGCCGCACCAGTGCCCGTCGGGCCGCTGGTCGGCGAGGAGCCCGGCGCGCGCGCGGCCGGCGGCGGCGGTCAGTTCCTCGGCCCAGTCTTCTTCGCGGGGTGCGGGGGGGAGCGCCGCGGCGGTCGCTGTGGCTCGTGTCACGGGAGTCCTTTCCGTGCGGTCGTCGGCGTTGCGGCGTTGAGTGTATCCGGGCCGCGGCGCACCCCGCAAGGGCAACCGAACCCGTGGTTCCGCTGCAGGGCGAGCGGTGTCAATGCCGATACCTGGGTGGGCGGCCGGGAGGGACCCCGGCGGCCCGCGGCTACAGGGCAGGGGGGCGCGCGATGATCGGCTCTATGGTCGGGCTGAACCGGCTTCTGGCGTGGCGGCCCCGGGCGGGCGCGGCGGCCCACCCGACGGTGTTCCACATCACCCACCACAAGGCCGGGTCGCAGTGGATCAACCGGCTGCTGCACGCGCTCGTCCCGGACCAGGTGGTGAGCCCGGCGGTGGAGTGCGGCCACTACCTCGGCGCGGCGGTCGTCCCCGGGAAGGTGTACCCGACGCTGTACCTGACCCGGGAGCGGTTCGAGAGCGTCCCGCGGCCCCGGAACTCGTACCGGTTCGTCGTGATCCGCGACCTCCGGGACACCCTGATCTCGCTGTACTTCAGCCTGCGGTACAGCCACAAGATCCTCAACACGGCGATGGGCACCCGGCGGCAGGCGCTGTCGGAGCTGTCCCCGGAGGACGGGCTGCTGCACCTGATGGAGAGCGAGCTGATCCGCTCGGCCCAGGTGCAGTGGTCGTGGGTGGCCGCCGGCGACCCGATCTACAAGTACGAGGACCTGCTGAAGGACGACGAGGCGATCCTGGCCGACGTGCTGCTCCGGCGGTGCCGGCTCCGGGTGTCCCCGGCCCGGTTCCGGGAGGCCGTGGCGGCCGTCCGGTTCGAGGCGTTCGCCGGCCGCAAGCGGGGCGAGGAGAACGTCCTCTCGCACGAGCGCAAGGGCGTCGCCGGCGACTGGCGGAACCACTTCACCGGGCCGGTGACCGACGAGTTCAAGAAGCGGTACGGCTCGGTGCTGATCGCCACCGGGTACGAGAAGGACTTCAACTGGTAACCTTCCGGCCCCGGCCCGGCAGCGTTGAACTCCTTCGCCCCACGCGGGCCGCCCCCGCGGCGGCCCGACGAACCAACGGCACACGCACGGCACACGCACGGTAGCGGCCGCCCCCGCGGCGGCCCGCCGGCCGCCGCCCGCTGACCTCTGCCGGATTTCATCCGATTCACCTGCCACCCACGAGCTCTGGGGAGAGTTGTCATGGAGTTCTGGCTCGCGTCGTACCCCCGCTCGGGGAACACCTACTTCCGCATCCTGTTGCGGAACCGCTACGGGATCCCGAGCCACGACCAGGAGTGCCCGGGGGACCAGGAGACGGCGACGCTGCGGAACACGAAGTTCGCCCGCGCGAACTACCGCGACCCGGTCCCCAAGCCGGTGACCGGGCTCAAGACCCACAAGCCGCCGGAGCCCGGGGACACCCGCCCGGCGATCTACATCGTCCGCGACGGCCGCGACGCCCTCGTGTCCTACGCGCACTTCGCGATGTCGTTCGTGTACAAGAATGACCCGGCTTCGGTGACCCCGGAGGTGATCCGGAACACGATCCGCGACATGATCCTGGAGCCGAACTCGCCGTACAAGCGGTGGTCGGAGAACGTCGAGGCGTGGGCCGCCCGCAAGAACACCACGGTGTTCCTGTTCGAGGACCTGATCGCCAACCCCGCCAAGGTCACGGACCGGGCACTGGCCGCGCTGGGCGCGAAGCTGCCGCTGGTGTCCGAGGAGATCCCGACGTTCACGGAACTGAAGTCGGTGGACCCGGGGTTCTTCCGCAAGGGCCAGCGGGGGGAGTGGCACGAGGTGTTCACGCCGGACCTGTACGACCTGTTCTGGCAGCACAACGGGAAGACGATGCTGCGGTTCGGGTACTCGCACCTGCCGCCGCTGCGGAAGGCGGCGTGACCGACCCGGGGCGCCGGCCGCGGGTCACCCGCCCTGGATCTGGCGGATCGACTGCTGGGCGGCGCGGCGGAGCGCGTCGAACCCGGTGCGGACGACCTCGCGGAGGTCGTCGAGCGCGTCCTGGGCGGCCGGGCCGAACCGCCCCAGCGCCTGGGCCGCGTACACGCGGCACGCCTCTTCCGGGGTCGCGGAGTCGGCGGTCTCGGCGGCCGGCGACTGCGTCGGCGTCGGCGACTCGCTGACGTCGCGGTCCCGGTCGCTGTCCTCGTCGGCGATCGGGCCGGACCGCGGGGGGGCGTGGTACACCGGGGGCGGCGTGTGGGTCGAGACCCGCGGCCCGCGGACGATGCTCGTGAGGATCGGGACCGCGGGCTTGGCGACCGGCCCCATCCACCCGAGGGCCATCGCCGACTCGCCGCGGACGAACGGGTCGGAGTGCTGGAGGTGGGCGATCAGGGCGTGCAGCGCCGGCTGCCCGATCTGGCTCAGGGCCTTCGACGCCAGCCGGCACAGGACGATGTTCGTGCCCCGCATGGCCTCGGTGAGCGCGGGAACGGCGTCGGCCCCGTCGGTCCCCATCTGCCCGAGCGCCTGGGCCGCGCCGCTGGCGGTCCGCGGGTCCGCGTCGCGGAGCGCCTCGCACAGGTCGGGCAGGGCCGGCTTGGCCAGCGGCCCGAGCTTCGCCATCGCCCAGACCGCGTGCCGCCGCACGTACTTGTCCTTGTGCCCGAGCATCGCCGACAGCGTCGGCAGCGCCTCCGGCCCCATCTGCCCGAGCGCCTGCGCGGCCGCCTCGCGGACCTTCGTGTCGGTGTCGTCCAGCACGTCCACCAGCGGGGACATCGCGTCCCGCGCGAGCCACCCCAGCCGGCCCAGGTCCTTGGCCGCCCGCAAGCGGTCGGGCGCGGACTCGCTCCGGAGTGCCTTGATGAGGTCCGGGAGTGGGTCGTCTTCGGTCATCAGGGTCGGTCGTCGTGCGGCGAACATTGGCGAGCCCCCCGGCCGGAGTGCGGCTCCACACCCGGGGCAAAAGCTGATAATAAGTCCGGAATCACGGTCAAGTCTAGTTCACTCTCACTCAATCGCAACTACCTGCGGAACGATTTGACCCGACCGGCCGCGAGCGAGCGCCGGCGGGTTCACGTGAGCCCCCGCGAAATTTCACCGACCGGAAGCGGCGGTTGATCACCCGGTGGCCCGTCAACAGCCGCCGGAATGATACCCGGTCCGCGGCGGTTCGGCTCCACGTCGGCACAAAATCCGAGGTGAACCGGTTGCGAATGTGCGATTCGGGTTCACGCCTGAACGGCCGCGAGCAACTCGGCGTGGAACCGGCCGTTGGTCGCCAGGATGTCGGGCCGGAACGGGTCGAGCGGCTTGCCGTCGATGGTGGTGAGTGCCCCGCCCGCCTCGGCGACGAGCACCGCCCCGGCGAGCACGTCCCACGGGTAGTTGTCGTGCGCCCAGTACCCGTCAAACCGGCCCGCGGCGACGTAGGCGAGGTTCAGGGCCGTCGACCCGGTGCGGCGGAGCGACTGCGCGTGCTCGAGGAGCTTCGCCCACGTCTCCAGGTTGCTCAGCGCCTTGGCGTAGTTCGCGGGGAACCCGGTGGAGAGCATCGCGTCGGCGACCCTGCTCACCCCGCTCACCTTCATCGGCTTCCCGTTGAGGAACGCGCCGAGGCCGGTCGCGGCGGTGAACACCTCGTTCAGCCGCGGGTCGTGGATCACGCCGACGGCCGGCGTGCCGTGCGCCCACAGGCCGATCGACACGCAGTACGCGGGCACGTCGTGGACGTAGTTGGCGGTGCCGTCGAGCGGGTCCACGACCCAGACGAACGGGGCGCCGGCCGGCGGCCGGGTCTCCTCGACGGTCTTCCCGACGCACTCCTCCTCGCCGAGGAACAGGTGGTCGGGGAACGCGCCCAGGAGCACCTCCTTGACGACCCGCTGCGAGGCGTGGTCGGCGTCGGTGACGAGGTCGGCCCGGGACTTCTCGGTGACGGAGAACCGCGACCGCCACGACTCGAGTTCGGCGGCCCCTCGCGCCGCGGCCTCGACGGCGACGGACAGGAACTTCGCGAGCTGCGTGCGGTCGGGTGTGCTCATGCGGTCATGATACGAACCGCCCCCGGGCGGTCAGCGAAGAGCGTTGATCCGCAGATGGACACAGATAGGAAATCCGAGGAGCGAGCCGTGCGGTCGCTGGTCTCTCTGCCTGGGGGTCCGTGTCCAGCTGTGAAATCTGCGGATCGACGCTCTTCACGCTTCCTCGTGCTGCTCGACCGGGTTTGCCCTTTTCACCACCGCGGCCCGACGCTAAAAGCCCCGCCGAACCTCACCACGCACTCGGGACGGCCATGCCAACGCCGGTGGCACTCAGCCTGGTCAACGTCCGCGTCCGGTACGGCGACCGCTTCGCCGTGGACGGCGTGTCGCTCCACGTCCGCCGCGGCGAGATCGTCGGGCTCCTCGGGCCGAACGGGTCCGGCAAGAGCACGACGCTGTGCGCGGCCGCCGGGGTGCTCGACGTGTGCGAGGGCAGCGTCGCGGTCGAGGGCGTGTTCCACGCCGACGACCCGCACGCCTTCGCCATGCGCGTCGGGTTCGTCCCGCAGGAGTGCGCGCTGTACGAGGAACTCACCGCGGCCGAGAACCTCGGCTTCTTCGGCAAGCTGTACGGGTTGAGTGGGGCCGACCTGCGGCGGCGCGTGGTCCGCGTCCTCGGCCGCGTGCAACTCGGCGACCGCAGCGACCAGCGGGTCGCGACCTTCTCGGGCGGGATGCGGCAGCGGCTGAACCTCGCGGTCGCGCTGATCCACGACCCGACGCTTCTGCTTCTGGACGAGCCGACGGCGGCCCTCGACCCGGCGAGCCGCGACGCGCTGTTCGCCGACCTGAGCCGGCTCCGCGACGACGGCCACGCGGTGCTGCTCTCGACGCACCACCTCGACGAGGCCGAACTCGGGTGCGACCGGATCGCGGTGCTCGACCGCGGGCAGCTCGTCGCGTGCGGCCGGCCCACCGACCTGCTCCGGTGCGCGACCGTCGGCCGGCAGGTGCTGTACGGGCACGTCCGCGAGCGGCCGGCGGGCTACTTACTGAAGAACCTCAAGCAGCGGCTCGGCTCGGGGATCGAATTGGAGGTCACCGGGCGGCGGCTGCGCCTGAGCGCGCCGACGTCCGAGGACCTGGGGGTGGCGCTCGCCTCGGTGCTCGCCGAGGGCGTCGAACTGGAGACGTTCCGCACGCCCGCCGGGACGCTGGACCGGACGCTCCGGGAGGCCGCCCCGGTCGCCCCGGAGCACAGCGGAGCGAACACCCCATGACGATGACGCCGCCGCGCCTCGCACTCGTGATGACCCTCGCGGCCAAGGACTGGCGGCTGTTCTGGGCCGACCGCCGCGCCGCAGTGCTGTGCTTCGTCGTGCCGGTCCTGCTGGCGTCGGTGTTCGGCATGGTGTTCAACCGGCCCGCGCCCGGCGCGACCGACACGAAGTTGCCCGTGCTCATCGTCGTCGAGGGCGCCGGCCCGTTCACGGCGCGTGTCGCCGCGGACCTGCTCGCGTCGCCGAAGCTCGACGCGAGGCTCGCGACCCGCACCGAGGCCGTCGCCGCGATCCCGGGCCGGCGGCCGGCGGTCGCGCTCGTGCTGCCCGTTGGGTTCGAGCGGCTCGCCGAGTGGAAGTTCGGGGCGGTCGGCGAGCGGCCGACGCTCGGCATCCTCCACCACCCGGCCGCGGCGACCGAGCGGCAGTGGGCCGAGGGGATCGCCACCGAAGTCACGATGCGGCGGCTCGCCCGCGAGAAGTTCGGCGGGCTGATGGGCGACAGCGGCGAGGCGGCGCTCGCGGCCCCGTTCCAGGTGGCGGCGACCCCCGTCTCGGCCGGCGCGGCGGCGCAGTTCAACTCGTACTCGCACAGCTTCTGCGGGATGACGCTCCAGTACCTGCTGTTCTGGGGCATGGAGAGCGGGCTCGTGTTCCTCCGCGAGCGGCAGCGCGGCGTGTGGAAGCGGACCCGGGCGGCCCCGGTGTCGCTCGGGTGCCTGCTCGCGGGCAAGGCGCTCTCGACGGCCGCGATCGCGATGCTCCAGGTGCTGGTCACGTTCGGCTTCGGCTACGTCGCGTTCGGCGTGAGGGTGACCGGCTCGTTCGTCGGGTTCGTACTGCTGGCAGTTGCGGCGTGCGTGCTGGCGGCCGCGACCGGCCTCCTGGTCGCCGCGGTCGGCGGCACCGAGGCCCGCGCCCGCAGCGTCAGCATCCTCGTGATCCTGGGCGTGTCGATGATCGGCGGGCTGTGGCTCCCGGCGTTCCTGCTCCCCGAGTGGGTGCGTGACACCGCGATGTCACTGCCGACCTCGTGGGCGATGCGCGGCCTGGGCGGGGTGACGTGGGAGGGGCTCGGCCTGCGGGCCGTGCTGCCGAACGTGCTGGTCGTGACCGCGTTCGCCGCCGTGTTCCTGGCAATCGCCGTGGCCCGCCTCAAGGCCGACGAGCGCCGCCTGCGGCAGGGAACCGCGTGAGGCCCGGAACTCAATTACACCGAGAGGGAACGCAATGAACCGCTTGCTCTGCCTCGCCGCTGTCGCGGTGGTCGCTCTGCCGCTCGCGGCCCAGCCGCCCGCCGCGGCCCCGACCGCCCTCGTCCTCGGGGACCAGTTCGACCGCAAGGCCGACCTCGCCGACCTCCGCGGACAGGTCGTCGTCGTGGTGTACGGCGACCGCAAGGCGACCGACGCGTGCCGCACGCTCGGCGAGTCGCTCCACGTCTGCTGGCACCCGGACGCCAAGGGCCAGCCGCCCGCGAAGGCCCAGGCCGCGCCGGTCGTGCCGCTCGCGAACCTCAAGCCCGGCCAGGCGTCGCCGAACGTCGCCGTGGTGCCGGTCGCGTGCTGCGGGAAGGTGCCGCCGGCGATCCACCGCATCATCCGCACCCAGATCGCCAAGGCGTCGCCCGACGCGGTGGTGTGGCTCGACTTCGGCGACACGCTCAAGACCATGTTCGGCCAGACCGCCGGCGAGCCGAACGTCCTCGTGTTCGACGCCACGGGCGTGCTGCGGATGAAGCTCAGCGGCGCGCCCGACCCGACCGCGATGGACGCACTCGTGAAGTCCGTTCAGGCGCTGCGGGTCGAAGCGGTGAAGTGATACCGAATCTCATGCATTCGTTTCGATCTGGTGGGGCAGGCATTCTTGCCTGCCTCCAACCGCTTCCGGAGGCAGGCAAGAATGCCTGCCCCACCAAGGGCAACTGATCCACGCGATTCGGTATGAGACCGCGTCTTGCACTGTTGAATCGTTCGCCTCACGCGGGCCACCACGGAGGGCGGCCCCTACAAACCAAGATGATCTGTAGGGGCCGCCCTCCGTGGCGGCCCGCCAGACACTTCAAGCGTATCTCGACAGGATTTCAACCGAGCAGCCGAGCCTGTGCCGCCATCTCAACGGGCTACCCCACGGTGAGCTTCGCCTCGACGGCGGTCCACACCTCTTCGATCACCTTGTGCGCCGAGCCCTGGAGCAGCCCCTTCGGGACCATCTTCAGCAGCCCGGTCACCTGAGTGAGGTCGCCGGTCCAGTGGACCGCGGTGCCGCCGTCCTTGTCGGAGAACGCCAGCAACACAACGACCGTGCTGGTCGCGCCGATCGCCTTCGCGATCACCTGGAACGCGACCGACTTGTCGGCCTCGGCGGCGGTGCGGGTCAGCTCGACGCTCAGGCTCCCGGAGAGGAACGCGAGCTTCGGCTTGATCTTCCACGCGGCCCGTTCGGGCGTCGCCTCGCTGATCTCGGCGTCGGGGAGGGTGCCGGCGAGGAACCCGGCGTCGGAGAGTTTCGCGGCCGCGAGGTGGACCGGGAGCGGGAAGAACTTGTCGCCGTCGAAGTGGATCATGGGCTGCTCCGGGAGTCGGCCCGGCCGCCGGGCGGGTTCCCCATTATACCGGCCTTGCACGGGGGCGAATTTCTGGCGAGCATTCCCGCGTCGCCGGTCCTATCCTATAAGGGACAGGTTTGTTCCGGTTCGCCCATCGGACCGCTATCTACGGAGTAGGCCATTTCGACCGCAGCACCCTCGGGAGTGCTCCCCGCGCTCCCCAACATCACCCTACCACCCGCCCCGAACGTCGGCCGGATCCAGCGCGTCCTGAAGCCGGTCCCGTTCGTCCTGTTGCACGTGGCCGCGGTGGTCGCGCCGTTCTTCGTGCCGCTGACGTGGACGTCGGCCGCGCTGTGCGTGGGCCTGTACGTCGCCCGGATGTTCGGCATCACCGGGGTGTACCACCGGTACTTCGCGCACCGCACCTACAAGACGAGCCGGTGGTTCCAGTTCGCGCTGGCGTGGCTCGGGTGCTCGGCGATGCAGAAGGGGCCGCTGTGGTGGGCCGGGCACCACCGGCACCACCACAAGCACTCGGACCAGGACGAGGACCCGCACTCGCCGATCAAGAAGTCGGTGTGGTGGGCGCACGTCGGCTGGGTCATCAGCAGCACGTCGCGGAACGCCCCGAAGGAGACGATGCAGGACTTCTCGCGGTTCCCCGAACTGCGGGCGCTCGACTCCTACCTCACGTGGGTGCCGGGCCTGCTCCTCGCGGCGACCTGCTACCTCATCGACGGGATGAGCGGGCTCGTGTGGGGGTTCCTGGTCAGCACGATCCTGCTGTACCACGGGACGTTCCTGGTGAACTCGGCGTGCCACCTGTTCGGCACCCGGCGGTACCAGACGACCGACCACAGCCGGAACTGCTGGTGGGCCGCGATCCTGACCCTCGGCGAGGGCTGGCACAACAACCACCACCACTACCAGAGCTGCGCCCGCCAGGGGTTCAAGTGGTGGGAAGTGGACGTGAGCTACTACGTGATCCGCACCCTCGGGGCCGTCGGCCTCGTGTGGGACATCCGCGAACCGACCCCCAAGGCACTCAAGAAGAACCTCATCCAGAAGCCGGCGACCGCGAATACCGTCTGATCCGCAGATTACGCCGATGGACGCAGATTAAGAACCAGAGGACAGAAGCCAGAGGTCACCCGAAGATCCGAGTTATGCTCCTCTGTCCTCTGTCCTCTGTCCTCTGTCCTCTGTCTGAAAATCTGCGTCCATCGGCGAAATCTGCGGATAAACACTCTTCTCGTCAGTTCCGCCCGACCAGCACGCGGCGGGCGAGGTTCGAGAAGATGCCGTCGCCGAGTTCGGGCCACTCCTTGGGCGCGGCGCTGTCGCGCCAGAAGCACTTCAGCGCCACCTGCGCGCACCGCTCCTGGAACTGCGCCGGGGTCTCCTGCAGGTCCGGGAACTTCTCCACGAACGCGACCATCTCCAGGTGCTCCGGCTCGTACGCGCCGAGGATGCGGGCCGCCATGCGCTTCTTGTCGGCCGCCTCCATGTAGGTCAGCTCGACCGCCTTGTCGATCCGCCCCGGCCGGGTGCTGATGAACTCGGTCGCGCCGTCGGGGAGGGTCCGCGGCAGACCGAGCGCCGGGTCGATCTTGGTCAGGTCGTTCGTGGTGATGATGGTGAAGATCCCGTCGGCCCGCTCGACCCCGTCGAGGCAGTTCAGCAGGCAGTCGAACGTGAGCGGGGCGAGCGGGCCGCGGCCGGGCTTGTCGCGGTCCCCGCCGTCGCCGTCGCGCTTCTCGGGCACCATCATCGGGAACAGGCTGTGCCGCCGGGCGACGTTCTCGCGGCCGTGGAACACGTTGTCGATGTCCTCGATGAGCGCGATGCACGGGGTGTTCGTCTGCATCTCGGTCCACGTCTTCATCAGCTCGTGGTTCCCCATTTCCGCGAGGTTGTAGACGTAGATCGGCATGTTCAGGTCCTCGGCGAACGCGCGGGCGACGGCCGTCTTCCCGGTGCCGGGCGGGCCGTACAGGAGCCACCCGCGCTTCCACGCGATCCCCTTCTCGGCGTACCAGTCCTTGCTCTTCCGCCACAGCTCGACCTCGCTGATGAGTGCCTTCACCCGCTGCGGGAAGATGAGGTTGTCGAGCGCCTTGCCGTTGTTGGTGCGGGCCTTGCCGAGCTGGTCGGGCGAGTGCGACAGGAGCCGGTAGTTCCCCTGCTGGTACCACGCGAGCCCGTCGCTGCTGCTGGTGGAGTCGCTGTTGCCGTCGCCGCGGGCCGGGACGTGGTGGATGCAGAACCGGTTCTTCGTCGCGGTCTGCTCGTCCTCGACCGCCCACGAGACGTTGTTCCGCGCGGCGCAGGCGTTCCGCAGCACGTCCTCCATGTCGAGCGTGCCGCGGAGGAACGTGACGGTCGAGTACACCTTCATGCCGGCCGCCGAGCCCTCGGTGGTGCCCTTGCTGCTGGCCGCCTTGCTCTCGACCTGGTTGGTGAACAGGAACGGGAACCAGCCGTTCCAGAGGATGAGGAGCCGGTTGCCGAACACCTCGTAGGGGACGAGCCCGTACCGGCCGTCGCGCTGGTACTCCCAGCTCGCGCCGTACATCTTGTCGTAGTTCCGGGACCGCTGGAAGTTCGCGATCAGGTACGCGACGACCGCGTCGTGCCCGGCCTCGGTCGGCACCTCGACGCGCTGGACGAACATGCCGACGAGCCGCCACGCGAACCCCTTGATCTTGGTCCACATGGTGGCGAGGACGCCGAGGGCCGCGCCGCCGGCGAGCATTCCGAGAACCGTGTCCTGCATGTGAGGTGACCTTCCTGTGGGTGCGGCCGAGCGCCGGGGGAGGTTGAACAACACGATCCGGCCTTCCGGGTGTCCGACACGCGGAGTGCGGTTCGGGGGGCGGGCGAGAAGTGAACAAAAGTGACGATGCGCGGCGGCGTGAATTATTCCCGCGCCGGGGCAGGTGTGGGGAAGGCTCAGAGGATTGGTGTGAGGGAGAGGTGGTGGCCCCTCACCCGCGACTCGAAGACTCGTCGCGACCTCTCCGCGTCGGAACGGGGCGAGGTGGGGGCGGTTGGTCTCTTCTTGAGCAATCCCAATCGCACCGCTGTCGAGGAGCGCCGCAGACAACACCTCGCCCCACATTCGTGGGGCGAGGTCGCCGCGCTTCGCGGCGGGTGAGGGGCAGCCACCTTCCGAGCCCAACCGCGCGAACTCGCCCGCCACATCGGGCTCAGAGCCTCTCGAACAGGTCGGTGTCGGGCCAGGTCTTCACGGCGTCGGCGGCGGTGTGCATCGAGCCGTCGATCAGCGACGCGGGTTGCTCGCCCTTCGCGGTCGCGTCGGTGTTGAACAGCACCGCCCAGTTGAGCCCGTCGGAGCGGCGGACGAGGAGCGCCGAGGTGCCCGAGATGAGCCCGTTGTGCCAGGTGGTCACCTTCCCGCTCTTCCCGACCGGGCGGACCATCCACCCGCACCCGTAGTAGGCGTCCCGCGGCTCGCCCTCGGCGTCGCGGCCGGCGGGCCCGTCGGGCCGCGCCCACATCTGCTCGATCGCCGCCTCGGAGAGCACCGGCGACTTCTTGCCGTGGTCGAAGGCGCACGTGAATCGGAGCAGATCGACCGGGGACGCGACCCACCCGCCGTGCGCCTCGAACCCCTCGACGTTCTGGCCCCCGTCGGGCAGCGGCACCGTTTCGCGGACCCGCGGCGGGTACAGGCACTCGGCGGTCCGCTTCTTCGAGTCGTAGTACCGCACCTCGCCCTTGGGCCGGTCCCCGGGGAGCCCGCGGCCGAGGCGCATCGCTGCCGCGCCGACCGGTTTCAGCACGTTCGCCCGCACCCACGCCTCGTACTTCTGGCCGGTGACCGCCTCGATGACGCGGCCGAGCACGAGGTAGCCGAGGTTCGAGTACGCCATCTTCGCGCCCGGCTCGAAGTCGAGCGGCTTGCCGAGCATGTACCGCACCACGTCGTCGGCCGCCGGGGCGCGCTTGAGCCCGAGCGCGTCGGTGATCTTCCACGGGGTGCCGATCGGGTCGAACCCGCCCTTCTTCCCGCGGTCCCACCCGCCGGTGTGGTGCAGGCAGTGCCGCACGGTGACGTCGTTCCACCGCTTGTCGAACGGCCCCCCGGCCGGCACCTCGAACTTGAGGTGCTTCATGACGCGGTCGTCGAGCTTGACCTTCCCGGCGTCCACGAGGCGCAGCACGCCGACGGCGGTGATCGGCTTCGAGACGCTGGCGATCCGGAACTCGGAGAGCGGTTCGACGGGCCGGTCGGCCTCGACGTTCGCGTGGCCAAACCCGCGGGCGTACACGAGCCTCCCGTTCCGCGCGACGGCGACCCCGGCCCCCGGAACGGCGTGGTCCTTCAGGAATCCGGTGAGCAGGTCGTCGAACGGCGCGAGTGCGGGGTTGGCGGCCCCGGTGACGGCCACGTCGGCGGCACGGGCCTTGGCGAGCGGGGGGCGTAAGCCCCCCGAGGCGAGCGCGGCGGACGCGGCGAGGAACTCGCGGCGCGTGGGCATGAGCGTTCTTCTGGGGTTGAGCTGGAGTGCGAGCCGGCTACCGGCCCCGGATCGGGTGGGGCAGGCATTCTTGCCTCTCTCCGGACGCGATTGGAGGCAGACAAGAATGTCTGCCCCACCAGAAACGAGCGTCAGGCTCGCTTAAATCAGTTCCCGGATCGGCGTCGGGTCGTCGGTGATTGGCACCGGGCGGCCAGTGTGGTCCTTGAACGTCTCGTTGGCGTCGATGCCGAGTTGGTGGTAGATCGTCGCCAGCAGTGCCTCGGGCTTCAGGGCGCGTTCGACCGGGTGCTCGGCGCGGGCGTTCGTCCTGCCGACCACGACGCCCGGCCTGATCCCGCCGCCGGCGACCAGCACCGAGATCGCGTTACCCCAGTGGTCGCGGCCCGGGACCGGGATGCCCGGCTGGCCGGTGTTGATCCGCGGCGTGCGGCCGAACTCGCCCATCACCACCACCAGCGTGCTCTCCAGCAGCCCGCGGTCGTCGAGGTCGTCCAGCAACGCAGCGACGATGCGGTCCACGGTGCGGATCTTCGGCGCGTGCGACTTCACGAGGCTGCTGTGGTCGTCCCAGTGCGGCATGTCCACGGTCACGAACGGGACGCCGGCCTCGACCAGCCGCCGGGCCATTGCGGCGTACTGGCCCCACGGCGACGGGCCGTACCGGTCGATCGCCTTCGGGTCCTCGCGGTCGATGTCGAAGGCGACGCGGGCCTCGCTGCCGAGCACCAGGTCGAGGGCCTGCTGCTGGTACTTGTCCATCGTGGACATGACGCCGGATTGATCGATGTCGCGGCGGACGGTGTCGAACTGCCGCAGCAGCGACGTCTTCCCGGCGGTGTTCTCGGCGGCCTCTTTCGTGCTCGCGAGGTTCGACAGCCACTTCGGGGACCGCACCCGGTGCGCGCCGAATGCGCCGATGTACTTGTGGTCGCGGTCCGCGTCGAACGGGTTGTACGCGCCGCCGAGGTACGCCGCGCCCATGTAACCGGGGTACAGGTACACCGTCTCGGCGGCCGGCAGGCCGACGTACGCGGGAAGGCCGGGGGTGTACGTCCCCTTGACCTTCGCGACGATCGAGCCGACCGACGGGTACTTCTGCGCCTGGTTGATGCTCGTAGCACCGAACCGGCCGGTAGTCATCCAGTGCGCCGCGGCGAAGTGGTCGCCGTTGTCGTGGTGCAGCGAGCGGACGACCGAGAACTTGTCGAACCGCGTCGCGAGGTGCGGCATCAGCTCGCTGACGACCACCCCGGGCGTGCGGGTCTTGTGAACGCCGAACGGCCCGCGGAACTCGGCCGGCGCGTCGGGCTTCGGGTCGAACGTTTCGAGCTGGCTCGGCCCGCCGTCGAGCCAGATCAGGATGACGGACTTCTGGCCGCTCCCGCGGGCCGCCGGGTGCGCCGCTTTCGCGCGGAGGTAGTCCGGGAGCCCGAGCCCGCCGACGCCGAGGAACCCGGCCTTGATGGCGGCGCGGCGGGTGACGCCGGAACAGGTGCGGCTCGCGGGACCGGAGCGGAGGGTGAGCATGACAAGGGCCCGACGGAGGGTGGGCGGGGAAGGCAGGCAGGCGGGACCGACACCGGAAGTGTACCGCGCCGGCGACGCGAGGGGAACGAAAAGGAGCCGCTGCCGGGCGAACCCTGAGCGCGAGCGAGGGGGTGGGG
>NZ_JBHYGG010000294.1:0-35821 GCF_051859125.1 Gemmata sp. | reverse complement strand
CGGCCCGCCCCGTCTCCGCTATCATGGTCCCATGTCGGACACCCTTCTTTCGCGCTGCCGCGTCGTGCTCGTGCGCCCGCACTACGCCGGCAACCTCGGCTCGACCGCCCGCGCCATGCGGAACTTCGGGCTCTCCGATCTCGTCCTCGTCGCGCCCTACGCCCGCGTGAACAACCCCGAGGCGGTGCGGCTCGCGACGCACGGCCTGCCCGTGCTCGAAGCGGCCCGGATCGTCCCCGACCTCGGCGACGCGGTCGCCGACTGCGTGCTCACCCTCGCCACGTCCGCGCTCACGTCAGGGGTCGCGCGCCGCGGGACGATCGGCACGCCGGCCGAGTTGGTGCCGGGCCTGCTCGACGCCGCCGAGCGCGGCCCGGTCGCGCTCGTGTTCGGCCCGGAGCCGCACGGGCTGTCGAACGAGGAGATCGGCCGGTGCCACGGGATGCTCCACGTCCCGGTGGACCCGGAGTTCTCGTCGCTGAACCTGGCGCAGGCGGTGGCGGTGTGCTGCTACGAGTTGCGGAAGGCGTGGTCGGCCCGCGTCAGCGAGCAGCGGAACTCGCCCCCGGCGGGGCCGGCGGTCGCGCCGCACGCGGACCAGGAGCGGATGTTCGAGCACCTGCGGGACGGGCTGCGGGCGGTGGGGTTCCTGTTCGGCGAGCGGCAGGACACGCTGATGCACGCGGTCCGGCACCTGATCGGCCGGTCGATGCCGACGCCCGCCGAGGTGCGGATGCTGCACGGCCTCGCGCGCCAGCTCCTGTGGGTCGCGAGCCAGCAGAAGCCGAGCGACGGGGCGTAGCGCACGTCGCGGGCCGACTACGGCTCCTTGTCGGCGGTCCGCGGGGGGAGGAGCGACGGGAGGCCGCTCATTGCCGGGTCCACGAGGAAGATGTTGCGGCGGGCGGGCACGTCCGGTGCGTCGATGATGACCTTGTCGCGGAGCCGCAACACGTCCACGACCGCCTGCACCGCGAGGTGGTTCTCGATCAGGAACCGGCGCTCGGCGAGCACCTTCGCGCGGCGGGCGTCGAGGTCGCGGCCGACGGCCGCCGCGTCCTCGCCGGCCTTGGTGCGCCGGTCGCGCTCGGCGGCGAGTGCGGCCTCCTCGTCGGGCGCGAGCTGGTTGCGGACCAGGTGCCACGCGAGGAAGGCGTCGCGGTCGGCCCGTGCGGCCTCCTCCTTCGCGTGGGCCGCGGCGCCCGCCTGCTTCAGCACGCGGGTCGCGGCCTCGTCGGCGCGGCGGCGGGTGCGGATCGCGTCGGCCTCGGCCTCGTTCACCATCCGGTCCCGCTCCTGCGCCGCCTGCGCGACCTTGTGGTACGACTCGACGACGCCCGACGGCGGGTGAACGTCGTGCAGCGTGAACCCGTCGATCGCGACGCCGACGCCCCCGGGTGCGACGCCTTCGAGCCGCCGCCGCAACCGCCCGAGCGCGTCTGCCTCGACGGCGGCCCGGCGCGTGGTGAGCACGTCCGTGAAGCGCCGGGCCGCGACCACCTCGCGCAGCACCGACTCGGCTTCCGAGCGCACCAGTGCGTTCGCGTCGCGCACGCCGAACAGGAACGCCCGCGGGTCCGAGACGTGGTACCGCACGGTCGCCAGCACCTCGACGAGGTCGTCGTCGCCGGTGACCATCACGGCCTCGTCGGTGAGCCGGGCGACGTCGTCGGCGTGGCCGCTGGCCCAGGTGTTCGCGGTCCCCTTCGCCTGCTTGCCGAGCACCTTCACCTGCTCGTCGGTGAGCGAGCGGAAGCCCACTTCCACCGTCCGCACTTCGGACGGGCGGAGCCGGGCGACGGTCTCGACCGGCCACGGCCAGCGGAGGTGGAGCCCCGGGGCGAGGTCCGCGACCGGGCGGCCGAACCGCTGCGCGACGCCGACCTCGTCCGCGGCGACTTCCGTGAAACTGGTCGCGAGCCAGCCGACCAGCACGAGCAGTGACAGCCCGGTGACAATCGCCTTCCAGCGGTGGAGCAGTCCGTGCAGCGCGTCGTCCACCGACAGTCGCGCGAGCCACGAGTCGAGCCGCTTCGCGCCCTCGCGGACGCGGGCGACGGTGCTCGTCGGGGCGGTCCGCTCGAACGCGAGAAGCCGCATCGAGTTCAGCAGAACGAGGAGCGAGCCGAGTTGGTGGTACAGCACGCCGGCGAGCGGGGCCTTCTTGGTCCACTCGTCGGACGAGCCCAGGAGCGGCCACAGCCAGCCGGTGACGACGATGCCGACGACGTTCACCCCGAACCCGAACACGATAATGTTCTGGCGGATGATGCGGACCGTCTCGCGGGACAACCGCACGAGCAGCGGCAGCGGCCGGAGCGGCTCGCCCATCAGCACGATGTCGCCGGCCTCGGCCGCGATTTCGGTGCCCGAGCCGACCGCGATGCCGACCGCGGCCCGGGCCAGCGCCGGGGCGTCGTTGATCCCGTCGCCGACGAACGCCACCGCCCCCGGGTTTCTGTGCGTGCCCTCTCCCCTTGCGGGAGAGGGTGGCCGCGCTTCGCGGCCGGGTGAGGGGTGTAGCTCACCCCCTCGTGCCGCTCCCCCCTCACCCGCCGCTCGAAGACTCGCGGCACCCTCTCCCGCGAGGGGAGAGGGCAAGAGAGTGACCCACTCGGCCTTGTCAGCCGGCAGCAGTTCCGCGTGGACCTCGGTCACCGGCACCTGCTCGGCGACGGCCTGCGCGACGGCGGCTCGGTCCCCGGTGAGCAGCGCGACGGGCGCGAGCCCCATCGCCCGCAGTTCCGCGAGCACCTCGGCCGCCTCGGGGCGGACCTTGTCGCGCGCGCCGATCAGCCCCAGGACCGCGCCGCCGGCCGCGACCATCAGCGACGTCTGCCCGGCTCCGTCGAGGCGCTCCAGTGCGGCGACGGCCTCGGGCGGAACGGCGACTCCCTGTTCTTCGAGCAACCGCCGGGTGCCGACCACGACCGCACGGCCGGCGACGGTCGCGCTGACGCCCCCGCCCGGGTGCGCGCGGAAGTCACCGGCCTCGCCGAGTGACAGCCCCCTGTCACGCGCCGCGGCCTGGATCACGCGGGCGATCGGGTGGTCGCTGCCGTGCTCGGCCGCGGCGGCGACCGCGAGCACGTCGTCGGCCGCCGCGCCCCCGAGCGGCAGCACGTCGCCGAGTTCGAGCTTCCCCTCGGTGAGCGTGCCGGTCTTGTCGAACGCGAACGCGGTCACCCCCGCGAGCCGCTCGAGCGCCGACCCGCCCTTGATGAGCACCCCCGTGCCCGCGAGCCGGCCGAGCGCCGCGATCACCGCGGCCGGGGTCGCGAGGATCAGCGCGCACGGGCACGCGACGACCAGCACCGCCAGCGCCGGGAACGTCGCGAGCCGGGCCGCGACCTTCAGCGACGGCTTCTGTTGGCCCAGGGCGACGGCCGCGTTCGCGTTGAGGTACACGTTCGCAACGAACGTCAGCAGCGCGAGCGCGAGCACGACCGGGAGGAAGTAGCGCGCGAGGCGGTCGGCGTGCGACTGGAGCGGGGCCTTGTCCTTGAGCGCCGCGGCGGTCAGCGCGATCACGCGGCCGGCGACGGTGTCCTGCGCGACCTTGCGGGCTTCGACCGTGAGCGACCCGTTCTGCACGACGCACCCTGCCAGCACCTCGTCCCCCGGGGCCTTCTCGACCGGGAGGCTCTCGCCGGTGATCGCGCTCGTGTCCACGGCGCTGCGGCCGTCGGTGACCGCGCCGTCCACCGGCACGCGGCCGCCGGCCTTCACCACGACCCGGTCGCCGACGATGACGTCGGTTGTGAACGTGCGGACCTCGGCCCCGTCGCGCAGCACCCAGCACCGCAACGGGAACAGTTCCGCGAGCCTGCCGAGCGCGTTCTGCGTGCGGGCGAAGGTGAACGCTTCGAGGCACTCGCCGACGAGCCCGATGAACACCACCTCGGCGGCGACGAGCGGCTCGTCAATGAGGATGGCGGCGAGGCACGCGACCGCGAGCGCGAGGTCGGCCCCGACCCGGCCCTCGAAGAGCGCTTCGAGCGAGCCGTAGAGCACCCGCGCCCCGCCGACCACCGCCGCGGCGAGTGCGTACCGCAGCCCGAACGGCCTCGGGTTCCAGGTGTAGGCCGCGACGCCGCGGGTGCCGAGCCAGTCGGCGAGTTGCAGGTACAGGTCGATGCCGAGGAGGGTGCCGACGACGGCGGTGAGGAGGTACAGCCCGAGCGGTGAGTCGGAGCGGAACGGGTCGTCGGCGTGCGAGACTTCGCGGTGCATGACGCGGTCAGGCTACGCCGGCGGCACTTCGGGTCAAGCGCCCGGCCGCGGTGTTACGCGAATCCGAAGCGTGGGACGCGGCAAGCGCGCCTCAGTGCCGGCCGATCGGCGCGACCGCCAGGCGCGGCGAGTTCGCGCCCGCGAGGAGCGAGCTGGCGACCTTCGCGACCGTCGCCCCGACCGGGTGTCGTGCCCGGGCGGCCCGACCGTGGTGGGCCGCCGCTCAGAGCCGGCTTCAGATGAGGTCGGGTGCCGCCTACCGCGGGGCGCGTTCCTTGACCTGCTGTCGGAACAGGCTCGCGGGCTTCACCTCGGGCACGGCCTTCACCGGGTCGAACCGAGGTTCCGGGAGGACGCGGACCCGGCTCAGGTGGAACACGGTGCTGCCCTCGCGGCCGGTCTTGCCCACGTCCGAGCCCTTGGCCACGACGCGGACGTATCGGGCCTCGACCTCGGGGAACTCGTACGTGCGGAGCACGTCGTGCCCCCCGGCCGCGCCCTTGCCGTCCTTGTGCACCGTTCGCCAGGTCTTCCCGTCGTCCGACACCGCGATGTCGAACAGGTACACGCGGTCCCGCTCGGGGGGCGGCTGGTCCCGCTTCTTCGCGTCGACGTACGGCGAGAACGTCGGGAAGGACATCTTGAGCGCCGACACCTTCTGCGGCCGCCGCAGGTCGTACTGGATCCACGCGTTTCGGCGGTCCGTCATCCAGTACCCGTAGGGGTGGTCGTCGAGGGTCCCTTCGGGCACGTTCGTGAACTCGTGGTCGGAGGCCTCGACGCCGATGCGGACGGGGTTGCGGTACAGGTCCCAGTGCCCGTGCCCGCCGCCGTCGTAGGCCTCGTCCTTCGGCGGCCGCCAGTCGTGGAACGGCCCCTGCAGCCGGAACCCGACGTGGCCGATCGCCCAGTTCTGGGCCGTGGGCGGTCGCTCGCAGATCAGCCGGCCCCGCGTGTTCCACGCGACGTAGTTGGCCGCCGCCCAGCCGTGGCCGCTGCCGTAGGTCAACCGGTTCATGAGCGCGACGCTGCCGTTTACGTTGTCGTACAGCCCGCCGCTGGACCAGAGGTGGTGCGGCTCGCTGTTGGTGAGGTCCTTCTCGCCGGTGGAGTTGTGGAACACGTTCGGCCCCGTCACCTGGTGGTCGACGTAGAAGGCGTGGCGGCAGTTCAGGGCGTAGCAATTTTCGACCAGGTGCAGCGTCGCGCGTCCACCCTCTCCCACCTTGAAGCCGTACCGCGGGACGTACCCCTCGGTGTACTTCTCGTCGGCCAGCAGGATGCTGGAGTCCCGGACCGTGATGTTCCGGGTCTGCGCGCCGAGCACGATCGCACCGTTGTCGTAGAAGTGCTCCGCCACGGCGTCGCGGACCCACGCGTCCGTCACGTTGGCGAACGTGACGGCGGCCCCGCGAACGTTCCCGAGCCCGACCTTCGCGTCGGCGGCGCAGTACTGGATCATCCGGAGGTTCTCGACCCCCACGCGGCTGATCCGGCCGGGGTCGTCGTACCGCGAGACACTGCCGCCGCCCCACCGCTTCTCGATGGCGGTGACGATCGGGGCGTTGACGGTGAGCCGGTCGCCGGCGACCGCGGTGACGACCCGTTCGAAGCCGGTGTCGCGGGGCGGCCACGGCTTCTTGCCCGGGATGCGGTCCATGCCGATCGCGTTCACCCAGGCCTCGTTCCCCCGCCGCTGGATCAGCACCTTGTCGCCCGCGCGGAAGTCGCCCGGGTTCCGGACGCTGAACGTCACGGCCCCGACCGGGACGTAGGAGTCGAGGACCTCGGCGGCCGGCTCCTTCCGCACGCTTACCCCGCCGGCCCCCGCCACGCTGAAGGGGAGGCGGCCCGTGACCAGAACGGTCCCGGTCGGGTCGGCGAGCGCCCGGAGGAACGCGTCGCGGCTGAGGCCCGCGGCCGGGTCGAGGAGGGGCACCCGGCGGTCCTTGCCCGGGCCTTCGCCGCGCACCACCACGCCGCTCGCCTTGATCTTCAGGGTCCCGACCTCGTACACCCCCTTCTTCAGGAGCACGGCACCGCGGAAGCCCTCCTTGTCCGGCGCGAGCGCGGAGACCTGGTCGATCGCCCGCTGGATCCGTGCGGTCGCGTCCCCGGGCTCGGGCGCCAGGGTCACCTTGACCGGCACGTCCGGGATCTCCTTGTCCCCGCCCAGGTAGCCCACCGTGGAGAAGTCGGGGATGCGGTTGCCGCGGTAGTCGGGCGTGTAAACGAGTCGGCCGTCCTTGCCCGGGTGGGCGACGAGGCTGTAGCCCTCGGGAAGTCCGGCGGGGTCGAGGACCGAGAAGTAGTAGGCGTCCCGGAACACCGGCCGGTCGCCGGTCACGAACTGGAGCGTCAGCCGGTAGCGCCCGGGGCCGGCTTTCCCCTCGAACGCGAGAGTCGCCTTCTGCCCCGGCCGGAGCTCCTGGGCCGCGACCCGCTTGACGGCCACTCCGTCGTCCTCGCGAACGACCTCTCCGTCCAGGGTGCCCGCGTCCCTCGCGCGCGAGACCAGTTCCACCGAAGGAAAGGCGTCTCCGGGCAGGACGACCGCCGGGTACCCGACGCGCATCGTCATCGTCTTGTGCGTCAGGCGAACGTCCAGGGCGTCGTGATCGCCCGGCTCGTCGGCGGCAGCGCAGGAGCTTGCGATGCCGATCAGGAGACCGATCGCCACGATCCCTGGGCGGCTCCGGTTGCCGAGGCGTGAGTGCATGATCCCGTTCCTGCGGGTTTGAGGGGAACCGCCCACACGGGCACGGGCCCCGGTCCGGTCGCCGCGTGTCGGCTCGTCCAGCGCGCTCGCGTCGACGTGCCCTTGCCCCCCGGCGCGGAAGTCGCCGCGGTGCGCGCCGGGTCACGCCCCGCATCACTTTTCGGCGGCGCGGGCGGGGGGTAGGGCACGGGTCGCGAGGCCCGGAGGCCGACGGGTATTAGCTTGAACCCGTCTCGGTGCTGTTGAGTACCGTTGCCGAACAATTCTTTACCGATTTTGGGAGCCGCGCGTGAGCCGCTCGGGCGTCGGCAGCTGACTCGCTTCCGCGAGGGTGCGGAAGTCGCCGGCGGTGGACTCGGTGAGCACGGGCACGGCCGTGAAGCCCGGGTGACGAGCGGGGTTCCGCTGACCGCTCCGGGCGTCACTTCGCCGGTGGGCGAGGGGGAGCGGCGGCCGGCCGCAGCGCCTCGCCCAGGGCGTCGAGCCTTCTGGCGAGGGTCTCCCCCGCGACGGTGCCGGCCAGGGCGCGGGCCGCCTCCCGCTCCCGGTGCAGCACCGCGACCAGCAGGTCGGTCACGACCACGGTGGTCAGCCACTTGCTCGCCAGCACCTTGGCCGCGGCGCCCAGCACCCAGGCGGGGCTCACGTGCCCGACCCACTCGAGCAGCACCGGGTGCTCGGCCACCCACCGGGCGAGCACGACCGCCCCCGCGACCGCAAGGGCGGTCTGGCCGAGGCCGATGGCCCGGACGAGGCGGGCCGCTTGCTCGGGCGTGTTGCGGCGCAGGAGCCGGCGGACCGCCAGCAGCGGCACGACGGGCGAGCACGAGAGGAGCAGCAGGCCCGCGTACAGTTCGGTGTGGAACGCCACCTGCGCGAGCACCCCCATGGGGAGGAGGTACGCGGCGACGCAGGCCGGGGCGGCCAGCAGGGTGATCTGGCCCGGGGCGCGGGACTCCGGGAGGAACCGCAGCAGCACCAGCGCCGCCTTCAGCGCCCCGGGGAGCAGGGCGAAGAACGCCGGGGCCGTGACCAGCACCAGGTAGCGGACCTGGTGGGTGGAGGTCCGCAGCGCGTCCGCCGGGTCCAGGTTGAAGAGGGCCGAGACCGGCACGAGCAGGACCGGGAGCGGCCCCAGCACCCAGACGACCCAGGCGGCCCGCGCGAGCCGGCACGAGCGCCGGAGCCGCCGCCACGACACGAGCGCGGCCAGCGCCAGGCACCCGCCCGCGAGCCCCGGGGCGAACGCCCCGACCGCGACCGCCACGAGCCCGAGAACGAACCACGGCGAGGGCGGCTCGGCCCCGAACTCGACCCGCATCTCCGCCATCGTGCCGTGCAGGGCGAAGGCGAGAGCGAAGGCGGCGAGGGCCGCGGCGAGCGTCCGGCGTCGCCACGCGGCGTACTCTTGGGGGACGGTATCGGGGCGGTGCGGGTCGGGCGCGGCCAAACGTTCCTCCCACGAACCCGCGAGCGGGGCGCGATCAAGGGGACGGGGTCAACCCGGGTACCCGTTGCTATACGCCGCGCGGCTGGGTCGGGTGGAACGAAACGGGTCCGGACGGGCCGCGTAGCTGCCGTTGAACGCACCGAATCGAACGGGTCGAGTGGAAGTCGGGGCTGCTTACGCCAGAAAAAGGTTGCTTTGAGTGCGCCCGAGAGGATGTGAACTTCGAACGCTCGGGTCCGAAGCTTCGGGTGCTGGACTTCCTGGCCGCCGCGGTTCACCGGACGAAGTCCGCGAAACGCGAGAAATCCAGGATTACCATGACGGTGGTGGCCTGTAACGCGCCACCACCATCTTCTACTGCGCTCGGACCGCGAATCTGGGGCGGTTGGGACGGGTTGCAAACCAGGTTCCCCTGATCACACCGTGCCGCCGCCGGGTGGGTCAGTAGCGACGGCCGCCGCCGCCGCCGCCACCGCCGTAGCCACCACCGCCGCCGCCGCCGCCGCCGTAGCCACCACGGCCGCCGCCGCCGCCGCCGCCGCCGTAGCCACCACGGCCGCCGCCGCCGCCGCCCTCACGGGGCTTCGCCTCGTTGACGGTGAGCGCGCGGCCGTCGAACTGAGTGCCGTTCAGGGCCTGGATGGCGGCGTCGCCACCGTCACTCATCTCCACGAAGGCGAACCCTCGGGGGCGACCGGTCTCGCGGTCCATGACGGCCTGGACCTTGGTGACGGTCCCGTACTGGGAGAACAATTCACGGAGCTGGTCTTCGGTCGTTGAGAACGACATGTTGCCGACGTACAAGTTGTGTGCCACGAAGCTGACCCTGACAGTTGTGAGGCCCGGAACACTGGCGAACGCGGGTCGGCGGGTACCGCCCACAAGAACATGGTACAGGCGGGGAAAGCAGATCGCGAGAACTTTTGTCGAATTTATCCGTTGTCGGCAGCGGGCCCCGGCGGCTCGCGGTTCCGTCCTGAGGTCGGGAAGGGGCCGAGGGGGGGAACTGGTTTCGTCCCGTGGGAGGTCGGAGGAGGCAACGGCGGACGTGTTCCGGGCGGGCCTCGGACCGGCTCCCTTTCGACCGCCCAGTTGCACGCTTGGCCTGTGAACCCGTCCGCACCGGTGTGTTTGTACAGAGGCTCCCGAGCCAGCGGTCAACCGACTCGGCGTCGCCGAGCTTCATGCGGGGGACCAGGACGTCGCCCTCGGGTCCCTCGGTGAGGCGTCGTGCGTGGGCGTCGGACACACAGCCGAGTGAGAGCACTCATACCGAACCGCAGGGATTCGTTTCTTTGTTGGTGGGGCAGGCATTCGTGCCTGCCTCGTGAGGCGGTTGGAGGCAGGCAAGAATGCCTGCCCCACCAGGAGCAACTGATCCACCCGATTCGGAATCACACCTGGACGACGGCGCCCGGGAACCGGCCCCGCAGCGCAGCGAGGTTCGACGGGGTGAAGCCGTTGCCCCGCACGTCGAGGTGGTTCAAGTTCAGGTGCTTCGACTCGACGAACGCCCGGACGACGCCGGCGTCGAGGTCGTTGCGGGCCAGCCCGAGGCACCGGAGCGCCGCGGCCGCCGGCTGGCGGAGGATCTCGCCCACGTTGCTGTTGCCGAGCCGCTGCCCGTTCAGGTCGAGCACGACCAGGTGGTCGAGCGGGAGGACCCAGCCCGGGTTGACGTGGAACAGCGGTCCGGGGCTCCCCGGCCGCGACGCGCACCCGAGCCGCAGCTCCGCGACGCGGCGCAGGCACCGGCTCGTGAGCACGTTCCGCAACTGGTCGGCGCTGAGCACGACGCCCGACGCGTCGAGCCGCCGGAGGTCGCGGTGGTTCGCGGCGGCGAGGCCGGCCGTGAGCGCCGACCCGAGGTGCGGGTTGTCGACGAGGGCCAGCCCCCGCAGCGCCGGCAGCGCGCCGCCGCGGAGCAGGTCGACCACCCACGGCGGCTGAACCGGGCACTCGCGGATCACGAGGTCGGTCAGCCCGCCCAGGTGCGCTGCGCCGAGGATCGCGACGTACTCGTCGTGGACGAACTCGGTCCGTGGCGCGAACTCCAGCCGGCGGACGCGGGCGAGGTGCCCGACCTCGAAGACCGGTTCCAGCGACTCCCAGGCGTCGGGCAGGCCCGGGGTGCGCTCGATCCGCAGCGACTGGACCGGCTCGGCCTCGAACACCGCGTCGGCGACCCGGACGAACACGTCCGATTGCAGCGCGACGTGCCCGATGAACCCCCGCTCGAACTGCACCTGCACCCGCACCACCCCCGGGAGCGGCGCGGCGAGGGTGCCGCTGACGTGGACCGCCTCGTCGTCGCCGAGGCTCTCCTGGACCGCGGCGCGGAAGTCGCCCCGCCACTCGGTCCCGTGCGCGTCGAGCAGCTCCCCGGCGCGGGCGGCCGCGGCCCGGGCGGCGGGGGCGAACGGCTCGGCCCGTGCCACCTCGATCTGGGCGCGGACCAGCTCCGCACGGGCCGCCCGGCCGTTCTCGTCCAGCCAGTCGGCGAAGGCGAGCCGCGGCAGGTCCTCGTCGGGCTCGGCGAGGACCGCCCGCCGCAGTGCAACCCCGTCGGACATGGGTCACTTCACCCCGGTGACGTAGACGTCGCTGCCGCCGTCGCGGGTGGAGACGAACGCGAGCCGCGTGCCGTCCGGGCTCCACGCCGGGCCCGTGTCCTGGGCCGGGTTGCCGGTCAGGTTCACGAGCCCGGTCCCGTCGGCGATCATCAGCCAGACGTCGGCATCGCCCGAGCGGTTCGAGGTGAACGCGATCTGCTTGCCGCCGGGCCGCCACGCGGGCCAGGCGTCGAGGAACTCGCCGCCGGTGAGCTTCTTCACGTCGCCCCCGTCGGCGGCCATCACGTGGACCTTCTGCCGCCCGCTGCGGCCGCTGCTGAACGCGATCCGCTTCCCGTCCGGGCTCCACGCCGGGTGCAGGTCGGGTGCGGGGTCGCTCGTGAGCCGCTTCTCGTTCTTCCCGTCGGCGTCCACCACGTACAGGTCCGGGTTCTTGCCGCGGGTCGAGACCCACAGCACCTGTTTCCCGTCCGGGCTCCACCGCGGGGACTCCTCCATCGCCGCGTGCGGGACGAGCGTCTTGTCGTCGCTGCCGTCGGCGTTGCACACGTTGATCCGGAGCTTTCCGTCGGTGCCCTGGAGGTTGTCGTAGACGTACACGATCCGCTTGCCGTCCGGGGAGAAGTGCCCGTCGAAGTGCGGCTCCTTGTGCTCGGGGAGGAGCCGCGTCATCTCGCCGCCGGCGGCGGGCAGCGTCCACAGCGCCATTTTCCCCTGGTGGATGCGGGTGAGCAGGAGCGTCTTGCCGTCGGGCGACCACTGGAGGTGCTGCTTGAAGCTGCCGTCGGTCGTGAGGCGAAGCGGAGCGGGCTCAGCGCAGCGAACGCCGAGACCCCAGAGGGGAAGACAGACGATCGCAAGCACGGCACCGAAGCACCCGCCCCCCTTGCTGGCGGCCGGCTGGCGACGCGGTTCGGCCGTGCCGACCGGCGGGGTCTGCGGCACCGGTGCGGGGCGCTGGACCGGGGCCGGCGTTACGGCCGGGGGAGCGGCGGGGGCGGCATCGCTGACCGGCACGCTGCCGCGGAGGCCGTCGGGGTCGGGGTGGTCGGGGAACACGCGGAGCAGTTGGCCGAACCGCTCGCCGGCGGCGTCCCAGTCTTCCCGCCGCGCGAGGTCGCGCGCCTCGGCGTAGAGTCGCTCGGTGACGGTGGCGAACACCACGTCGCGAACCGGCGCGAGGGCCAGTTCCGACCCGGGCCGCACGCCGGCCGCGACGAGGGTCTTCTCGACCGCGAGTTTCGCGCGCGTGCCGGCCGGGAACAGGTGGTAGTTCAGTTGCGTGGGCAACCCGAGTTGCTTGACGCAGGCGGACAGAGCGGTCCGCACTTGGGTGTAGTTGTCGAGGGTCACCGCGGCTCGGTTCCCGGCCGGGTCGGTGACGGCGATCGCGATCTGGGCCACGGGCGGTCCTCTTCGGGGCGGTCACAGCAACTCGTCGATGGGGCGGCCGGCGGGGGCGAGGCCGAGGCCGGTGACCTGCTCGCTCGTGAGGCCGACCTGCTGGAGCACGGTGGCGTTCAGGTCGGCGGGGGTCAGCGGCGTGTCGGCCGGGTGGGCCGCCTTCGCGTCGCTGGTGCCGACCACGCGGCCGCCCCTCACCCCGCCGCCGGCGAGCAGCGCGCTGTAGCACCCGGGCCAGTGCTCGCGGCCGGCCTTGTCGTTCACCCTCGGCTCGCGGCCGAACTCGCCGACCGCCAGCACCAGCGTCGTATCGAGCAGCCCGCGGTCCTTGAGGTCGGCCAGCAGTGCGGCAACGGACTGGTCGAGCCACGCGGCGTGCCGGTCCTGCATGATCTGGAAGTTGCGGTAGTGGTGGTCCCAGCCGCCGTCGCCGCTGTCCTCCTCGGCCTCGACGTGGTCGCTCCAGTTCACCTGCACGAACGGTACGCCCGACTCGACGAGCCGGCGGGCCAGCAGGCACGACTGCCCGAACCGGGTGCGGCCGTAGCGGTCGGCGAGCGCCGGCTTCTCCTTCGACAGGTCGAACGCCCCCGCCGCGTTCGGCGACGTGAGCATCGCCAGCGCCCGTGTCCGGTAGGCGTCGAGTTGGCCGGTGGCGTGAACCTCCGCGGCGCGGGCCTCGATCTGCCCGAACGCGGTGAGGAGCTTCTGCCGGTCGGCCATCCGCTCGGGGGTGAGCTCCTTCGGCAACTGGAGTGCGGGAACCTTCGTGCCGCTCGCCGGGTCGTACTCCAGGCGGAACGGGTCCCACGCAGCCCCGAGCACCCCGCCGCCCTCGCCGATGATCGGCTTCTTCCCCTGGTGGAGCTTCCCGCCGACCACGAAGAACGGGTGCAAGCTCCCCTCCGGTCGCTTACGCTCCCGGCTCGCCACGGAGATCGCCTTCGCGACGACCGAACCGAGCGCCGGGCGCGGCGAGCCCGGGAGCGGCTTGCCGTCGAGGCCGGTGCCGCCCGCACCGCTTCCGGTGAGTCCGATGGTGCCGGCGATGCCGTGGTCGTTCGACTGCGAGACCAGCGTGCGGACCAACGAGAACGTATCGGAGAGCCCGGCGAGCTTCGGGAACAGCTCGCAGAACCGCACGCCCGGGATGCGCGTCGGGACGGTGCCGAACGGCCCGCGGAATTCGAGCGGCGCGTTCGGCTTCGGGTCGAACGTGTCGAGCTGGCTCGGCCCGCCCCAGAGCCACAGGAGGATGACGGCCTTTGCGGGTGCGGCGACCTCGCCCGCGGCGCGCGCCCGGAGCAGGTCCGGGAGCGCGAGCCCGAGGACCGACGACGCCCCGGCCTGGAGGACCGCCCGGCGGTGGGGCCCGCGACAGGTGCGGCCGCGTTGTTCGCCGATCAGGAGCATGGGGAGGCACTCCGGTCCGGTGGGACGGCGCATTATCCCACGCCCGCGGCGCGGCACAAGCGAATCAAGGCGGGAAGCGATGGCCCGCGGACGACGCGGATGAAAGACGGGATCAAGGGGATCGGACAGGACCGTGTTCCGAACTGATGGCGGAACGTCGCGCGTGTTCGGGTTCGGGTGCAGGTGGTTCCCCCTCACCCGCCGCGAAGCGCGGCGACCTCTCCCCCGAGACCGGGGGCGAGGTGGGGTGAAGGGCGCGTCCCAGAAGCCCGACACCTGCGCCGCGAGCACACCTCTCCCCTGGTCTCGGGGGAGAGGTCGCGACGAGGCTCTGCGAGTCGCGGGTGAGGGGGCCGAGCCACATGACGCTTACCAATCACCTGGCCTTCGTCCCGCACGCCACCGGTTCTCGGCTCTTGTTCTCTGTCTGATCCGTCTTCACTCCTGTCTTCTGTCGGCGTCCTCCGCGGGCCATCGCTTCTTGCCTTTTCCGCACGCCGCGCCGTCATTCGACGATCAGCTTCAGCAGTCGCAGCCGCATGCTCGCGGTCACCGCGGGTTCGACCCAGTTCGTGAGGTGGCCGTGCAGGCCGGTCCAGGTGCGGTCGAGCGGGAAGTCGCGCATCGTCCCCTTGCCCACGTCGTACTCGCGGCGGGTCTCGCGGTCCTTCAGCAGCCCCTTGCGGACGACGGCCTCGGGCGGGCGGTACTCCAGCAGCGCCGCGGACGCGACGAACACCAGCACGTCCGGGTTCCCGGTGTCGGCGGTGTCGGGCGTGCGGATCGCGTGCAGCCCGCTCTCGCCCCAGAAGCGAACGTGCGAGCCGGTGCCGGAGACCGTCAGCGCCAGGCCGAGCGTGCCGTCGGCGTGGTAGTCGTGCGGGCGGGCCGGGTCGAGCGCGGTGCGTGTCAGCAGCACCTTCGGCGGGCCGCTGTTCATGGCGAACAACCGGTCGCGGTGCCACTCCGTCGGGGGCGGCCCGTCGGCCGTGCTGCGAGACGGGCGCGGCGGCGGGGGCGTGCCGTCGGTGCGGTCGTTCGGCAGGTCGTACCGGACCACCTGGACGCTCAGCCCCGCGGAAGCGGCGACCGTGCGGTACGCGGCGGCGAGTTCGGTGAGGTGCCCGCGGTGCTCGGCGAACAGCGCCAGGGTGACGCTGTCGTTCGGCGGCGCGTTCAGGCCGTAGAGCCGCAGCAGCAGGCGGTCCCAGTCGCGGGTGCCGTCGGCGAGCCGCTTCGCGAGGTCGTCGGTCGGCTCGAACCCGTCGTGGAACGCGATGACGGTGTCGTCCTCCAGCGCGACCGCGGCGTCGCGCTGGCGCTTCACCTCGTCGGCGACCTCGCGGAGCCGCCCGAGCCGCGCGAGCGCGTCGGCGTCCTGGGCCGTCACCTTCTTGCCGCGCTGCTGCTTCTGGTAGACCCGCTGCTCCTCGAGCGCGAGCTGGTACACCTCGTTGTCCAGTTCGCGGACCGTGGACGACGTGGCGACGAGTTGGTGCCAGCGGCGCATGGCCTGCGCGGCGGCGGCGAGCTTCCCGGCCGGCCCGGTGGGCTCGCGGTTCGACCGGCCCCGCGGCCCCTGCACCGGCCGCACCGCGACCACCGGCGCGCCCGCGTCGATCCCGACGTCGACGGTCAGCGGGGTGTCGCCGGGGTGTCGGTTCATCTGCTTCGCGAGCGGCGCGAGGAGCTCCCGCTCCATCGCCCGCTTCAGCGGCCGCGCCCCGTACCGCGGGTCGAACCCGACCGCCGCGAGGTGGTCGAGCAGGCCCGGCGCGGTCGCCAGCTTCACCTCCCGGAACCGGACCCCGTCGCGGTTCAGCACCTTCTGCCACTCGCGGTCGGCGATGCGGCGGATCGTGCCGGCGGCCAGCGGCGCGAACGGCACCACTCGGTCGAGGCGGTTGAACATCTCGGGCCGCAGGAACTGCTCGACGGCCCGGGTGAAGTGGTCGGTCGCCTCGCCGGCCCCCGGGGCCGACGGCACGAACCCGGTCGCCCCGCGGCGGTACGACTCCGCGCCGAGGTTCGACGTGAGGATCACCACGGTGTTGCGGAAGTCGGCGAGCCGGCCGCCCGCGTCGGTCAGCCGGGCCTCGCCGAGCGCCTGCAGCAGCAGGTCGAAGAACGAGCCGTGGGCCTTCTCGACCTCGTCGAGCAGCAGCACCGAGAACGGCTGCTCGCGGACCCTCGCGGTGAGCAGCCCCTCGCTCCCGAACACGCCGCCGACGAGCCGCCGCACCGACACCGGGTCGGCGTACTCGCTCATGTCGAACCGGGTGAGCCGGTCCTTCGAGCCGAACAGGAACTCGGCGAGCGCCTTGGCCATCTCGGTCTTGCCGACGCCCGTCGGCCCGATGAACAGGAGCGACGCGATCGGCCGGTTCGGCCGCGTCAGCCCGGCCTTCACGGTCGCGAGCAGGTCCACGACGAGGTTCACCGCGTCGCCCTGGCCGACGACGCGGGCCGAGAACCAGTTGTGCGTGTCGGCCACATCAAGGGGAACGGCCGGGTCGATCACCGCCCGCGGCAGGCCGGTCTCGCGGGTGAACGCGGCGTACACCTCCTCCTCGGTGACGGCCGACTCGCGCGGCCCGTCGCGGAGCAGGTTCTCGAGGAACCGCAGCGGCCGGCCGGGGTACGCGGAGTACGTCGCGTACCGGCGGTGCAGGCGGTCGATGGCCGCGAGCCCTTCCGGGGAGAGGGTGCGGGGCTTCTCGGGCTCCGGTGCCGGTGCGGTCCCGGCGTTCGCGGGGACCGGCTTCGGGCGCTTGGCGCGTTCGAGCGCGCGCCGCCGGAGGCGCTTCCGCCGCGCCTTCTTCTCGTCCTCCTGGGCGACGACGGTCGGCAGTGAGTACGCCGCCGCGAACGCACTCAGGATCGCCCGCCCCTTCGCCCCGGTCGGCTCTCCGACGGTGACGTGCCGGAAGGCGTCGAGCAGTTGCGGGTCCTGCTTCTCGATGAGCGGGAGTTGTTCCGGCGTGGCCTCGGCGACGCACAGCAGCTCGCTTCGGGCGATCGCCGGCCGCAGGAAGGTGGCGATGCCCGAGTGGTTGTGCTCGCTCTTGCCGACCTCCATGAGTTCCACGAGCGCGCCGACGTGGAGCACGACCCGCCGCTTCGTGGCCTCCTTGACGAGGTCCTGGCACCGCTGCTCCCACATGCCGAACCCGGTCTGCCCGGCGACGATCCGCGCGCCGCTCGTGAGGAACACCGGCGGCCGGCCCGCCACCGCGGCCCACCGGCGGGCGAGCTGGCGGACCGCGGCGGTCTTGCCGACGCCGCTCGGGCCGACGAGCAGCACGCTCTGCGGCGGGTTCGCGGTCAGCGCCTTCTCGACCTCGTCGACGGTCCCCTCGGCCTCGTAGGCGGGCTCCGCGGTTCCCCTCAGTTGCGTGGCGATCTGCTGGAGGAGCGACTGCCTGGCGTCCCCCTCGGTCTCGGAGCGGATGGCCCGGTCCTTGAGCGACGGCACCCGCACGGGGAGTTGCGTCCACTCGACCCCGAACGCCTGCGTCGCCTGCACCGGCGCGAGGGCCCGCAGGCTCACCGACAGGTTCATCCGGCGGAGCGCCGAGAGGGTCTCGCGGCGGAGGACGTCGGTGAGGTCGTCGGTCGCGGCGGCGATGACCTCGATGCCGAGTTCGGCGACGCGGGCGAGCACCGCCCCGGGCCGCGGGGCCGCGTGCTGCGGTTCGGTGACCGGCCGCGGGTGGTCCCACACGGCGGCGTGGAACGTGAGTTCGAGCGGGTCGCGCCACGCCTCGTTGGCCCGCGGCGGGTCGAGGAGCAGCGTGAACGCGAGGTCGCGGCCGCTGGTGGCCCGGCGGCGGCGGATCAGGTCGCCGGACGGGAGCGCCGACACGAGGTCGATGAGGTTGCGGCGGACGGCGCCGGCGGCGAGGGCGCGGTTGGCCGCGAGCCGCGACAGTTCGGGGTAGAACAGCGCCTCGGCCAGCACCGCCCCCGGCCCGACCTTGCGGTACACCAGCCCGACCGGGAACGCGATCTCGGCTGCCATCTTGACCTCGGGCGACGCGGGGTGACCGGCACCCCTCACGGACGCCGCGGCGCGGGTGCGGGTTCGGCCCTTCCACACTACCGGCGCGGCGCGACCCCTACCACCCGTTCAGGCCGGCGCTCGGCGCCGGGTGTGCTGAGTTGCCAGCGGCCGCGCGGCACACCGGGTGCATTACCCCCTCGCACCGCGGTCGAACCGGCCGCTTCAAGATACGGAGGCTCCGATGCGAAAGGTACTCGTCACTCTCGCCCTCGCGGCTCTGCTGCCGGCCGGCTGCGCGACCGGGTTCCGGGTCGGCGGGAACAACTACGGGGCGGGCATCGGCGGCTACGTCGGCCCGGTCCCCGAGGCGCTGCGGCACGAGACGAGTTACGCGTCGCCCCCGCCGCCGGTCGCGGCGATCGACGTTCCCTGACGGCACTTCCCGCCCACGAGCGCCGGCCCGTGCGACGAGTGCGGGCCGGCGGATTCTGACGGCGGCTCGGATTTTTCGCTTCCCCCGGCGGCCCCTCCTCGCGTACACTCCCAGATAAGCCCTTCACGACGACGCAGAAGCCCGACCCGTCCGCACGGCCATCCACCGGCGACGCGCGACACGCCGAATCCCGGTATCGCCCTCGCGGAACAGGTCACAGGCGCGGCCCCAACCCGCGCCCCGCTTCTGGCGAGCGATCCCTGTCGCCCAACTCCCCCGCCCGTAGTCTCGGGCGGGACCGCGTTGCCTCTCGCTGGAGTTACGGAATGACCGCCACCAATCTGTACCACGTCTCGCACACGCTCGGGTTCTTCAACTGGTTCCCCGAGGCCTCCCACCCGACGGGGGTGCTGGTCGCCTGCGCGGACCTCGACAACCGGATCGGGCTCGCCCACCACCTGGAGGGGCTCGGGTACGACGTGTGGACGGCCGCCGACGGTGCGGACGCATTCGAGATCGCCCGGAGCCACCCCGTGGGGATCGACTTCCTGGTGTGCGACGCCGACCTGCCCGGGACGCCGGCCCCCGAGCTGTTCCAGAAGCTGCGCGAGCGGCACCCGACCCTGCGGTGCTGCGTGCTGGCCACGGTCACGCACCGCGGCAACGCGGCCGCCGCGGCGGAGATGGGCGCGGTGGTGCTCAACGTGGGCCGCGACGCGACCGACCGCGGTCACGAGGACCTCGTCTCGAACGGGGCCGAGCCGGGCCGCCGCACGGGCTGGGGGCAGGTCACCGAGTGGTCGGCGTGACGGCGGCGCGTCACGCGGGCCTCTTCTCGCGGTCCTCGGCGCGCCACGCCGCGAGCGTCAGGGCCGCCAGCAGCAAGCCCACCGCCCACTGCACCGTGCTCGCCCACAGGTAGACGCGGTGGACCGGGTAGAAGAGCGGGCGGTTGACGACCCGGGTGCGGTCCGGGTCCATGAACGCATCGAGGAGTTGGTGCGCGAAGCACAGGAGCCACTGGCACACGAGCGCCGCGGCCCAGCACCACCAGCGGGCCGCGGTGCGCCGCGGGTTCCGGTCGCGGGTGTAGTTCAGGTCCCACGCGAACGCCGCCAGCCCGAGCACGCCCGCAACGTTCAGCCAGTCCGTGACCCGCGCCGTGATGACGCCCTGCGCCGCGCCCGACCCGAGCACCCGCGTGCCGGTCGGCACCACCACGGCCGTGTAGAAGAGGAAGCCGCCCTGCCACAACATGAGCGCCTGGAGCAGGCAGAACCGGCGGAACGTCGTCATGGCGCGGGTTCCGCTCTCCGGGCGCGGGTCAGGGCGCGAGGGCGAAGTCGAACGGGGGGTTGTCGCCCTCCTTCACCTCGACGGTGAGGCCGCTGGTCTCGGCCTTGTGGAATTTATCGGGCACCGGCGTCGCGGGCAACTTCGCACGGGCCGCCTTCGCGTCGCCGGCGAGCGGCCCCTCCTCATCCGGGGTCATCACCCCGCCGGGGGTCACCGCTACCGTGTACTTTCCCGGGGGGAGCCCCGCCCCAAGGTGCGACTTCACCTCGTACCGCCCGTCGCGGTCGAGCGGCGCGTTCATCGCGACGCCCGTCTCGGCGTTCGTGAAGAGGACGGTCGCGCCGGTGACCGGCTTCGCACCGAGCGTGACGCGGCCGCGAACGGTGCCGCGGGCCGGGGGCTTCTGCGCGTCGCACCCGGCCGCGGCGAGGGCGAGCAGTGCGACGAGGGAAATGGCGCGAGGCATCGGGGGCACCGGCAAGGGAGGTGGGCGCGGAGTCGTTGGCCTCACGCGGGCCGCCACGGAGGGCGGCCCCGACAAACCCAGAGCCAAATCTCTGGTAGGGGCGGCCCTCCGTGGCGGCCCGCCAGCCACTTCAAGCGTGCCTCGGCAGCACGTTGACGGAACGGCCCGTCGTTAGAAGTCGCCGACGACCTGGCCGTCGTTGCGGTTGGCGAGGTTGTACAGCGTGGCGAGGGGCACCGACTCGCCGACGAACCGGACCCCGCCGTCGCCCATGAGGACCATCGCCCCGCCGGGGTGGGCCGACTGGATCGGCCGGTTCTGGCCGTAGTACGTGTCGCCGACGCCCTTGTTCTCCCAGGCGCGGTCGTTGACGCGGTACCGCACCGAGGTCAGGTTCCAGTGCCGGTTCTCGGCCGCCCGCCCCGGCCCCATCGCGAAGCTGTGGCCGAAGTCGCTGCGGCAGTTGACGTTCGCCCCTGACGAGTTGACGCACCACCCGCTCTGCTCCCCGACGATCACGGTGTTCGACGTGCCGTCGGTCACGTCTGCGATGCGGCGGTCCTCGTGCGAAACGAGCACCCCGCCCCGCGAGATCTGCCCGATCCCGCTGTGCTCGTAGGACTCGGAGTCGCGGTTGAGCATGGTCGAGTGGTTCACCGCACCGGAGATGCCGGTGTACGTCGGCGACAGGACGCCCGGGGCCGGGGTGTTCGTGGTCATAACCCACACCGGCAGCGGCGACGAGGGGCACCGCATCATCGCCAGGTTTTTGCCCGAGAGCAGCGAACCGTTGTACTCGTTCCGGCCGGTGTAGACGAGCCCGGTGTGGTTGCTGTGCTGACCCTTGATGTCGAACTGGCTGAACAGTGCCCCCTGCTCGATGAACGGCAGCGTGAGCACCCACCAGGAGTGGCCGTAGTAATCACCCTTCGGCGACTGGGTGCCGCCGCGGGGGAACCCGCCGATCGCGTCGTGGTGGCTGTGGAGCGCGAGGCCGATCTGCTTGAGGTTGTTGCCGCACTGGGTGCGGGCCGCGGCCTCGCGGACCTTCTGCACGGCCGGCAGCAGGAGCCCGATCAGGATCGCGATGATGGCGATGACGACCAGCAACTCGATGAGCGTGAACGCGGACCGACGACGGTGACGTGACACGGCGGGCCTCCGGGAGATATGAAGCCGCTTCAACTATCGCCGCATTATCGCGGCGTGTCAACCGTGACGTTCTCGCGTTCCGTGCGTGCCCCGCCGTCTCATCAACTCTTCCCGAGAACCAGATCGGCGACCCAGCACCCGCGGACGTGCGCGAGCGACGCTTCGCGGCAGTGCGTCAGGACCGCCTCGTCCTCGCACCCGGCGTCTTGCAGCGCGTCCGCGAGAATGGGCATCGCATCAAAGTTTCGCGACTCGTACATCCCACGCGCGATCGCGACCGCTGTTGACGTGCGCCACGCCGGATCGAAGGTGACGGGCCGGAACGGGTTGCCGAAGATGTCGCGGAATATGTCGGCGCACATTGACTTGAACTGGGCGCGGCCGCCGAGCCCGGCAGCAGGCCGCCGGGAGGCGAGAGAACACGCCGACAAGAACGCGGGGAGAGCGTCCGTGGCAGCGAGCACCTCGTGGGCAGTCACCCATGCAGCCCACGCGGCGTGGGTGAACGTTTCACCGAGCGGTTCTCGTCCCGCGTTGCTCGCCTGAAGCGCTGCCTGTCTGGCCTCGCGGGCGCTGACCGCCGCGTTGGTGAGTTCGTTGCCGTCTGCCTGATCGTCTGCGAAGCGTTCCGCGGTCTCAACAGCGCGGCGGCTTCTTTCGTCCGTCAACAGGTGCCACATGCTGCGGCAGCACGCGCAGGCATACAGCCGGGCCTTGCGATCGGTGATCCGGCTCCGGCGCGACCCCACCAAACGCTGCGGTTCACCGCACGCCAGCCACTCCGCTTCGGTCATCGCGTTCTCCCACCGCGTCAGACAGGCCGCCTGAAGTATAATGCCCGGACCGGGTCCGCGAGGCGCTCCGCACGATGACGGCTATTCTGCTCAAAGGCATCTACCACGCCTGCTTCGGGCTCAGCTACCTCGTCGCGCTGCTGCTCGAACTGGGCCGCGTCGCGCGGCCGGCGGCGGCGTGGCGGGCGGGCGCGCTGGCGTTCGGCGTCGCCGGCCTGGCGGCCCACACGTTCTACATCCTCGTCCACAAGCCGGACCCGGCCACCCCGTCCGGGTCGCTGCTCGTCCTCGCGTGGGTGCTCGCGCTGTTCTACTTCATCGGCAGCTTCAACCACGCGAAGCAGGCGTGGGCCGTGTTCGTGCTGCCGGTGGTGCTCCTGCTCGTGGCCATGTCGTACGCGCTGTTCACGTCCGACAACCCGAGCCTCGACCTCGGCGTGCCGGCGTGGGCCAGCGGCGAGCGGTTCTGGGGGGCGGTCCACGGCACCCTCATCCTGTTCGCCGCGGTCGGCGTCAGCGTCGCGTTCGTCGCCAGCACCATGTACCTCGTGCAGTCCCGGCGGCTCCGCAACAAGGTGAACCCGGGTCGCGGGGTGCCGCTCCTGAGCCTCGAACGGCTGGAGGGGATGAACCGCCACGCCGTGATGTGGGCGTTCCCGTTCCTCACCGTCGGGCTGCTGGTCGGCACGCTCCTGCTGCGGCACGACCACTCGCTCGGTGACAACTGGCTGTCACCCAAGGTGCTCACCACCGCCGCCCTCTGGGTCGTGTTCCTGGTGCTCACGTACCTCCGGTACGGGTCGAGCGTGCCGCCGCGGCAGCTCGCGTGGCTCTCGATCGGCGCGTTCCTCCTCATGCTGGCGGCGCTCGGCACCGCGCACCCGTTCGCGGCCGGAGGTGGGTCGTGAACCTCCGCGCGATCGGTTGTAATGTCGAGTCCGCCGCCGTCGAGCTCCGCGAGAAGCTCGCGTTCGACGCCGCGAAACTCGCCTACGCGCTCGCCGAACTGCCGGCCCGGTACGGGGCCGAGGCCGTCGTGCTCGGCACCTGCAACCGCGTCGAGGTGTACCTCGCCCGGCCCAACGAGGAGGCCGCGGTCCACCGGGCGCTCGTCGCGGAGTTCCTCGCCGAGGTCCACGGGGTGCCCACGGAGGCGATCATCGGCAAGCTCTACGAACTCGGCGACGCCGAGGCGGTCGACCACCTGTTCCGCGTCGCCGCCGGACTCGACAGCGTCGTCGTCGGCGAGACGCAGATCGCCGGGCAGGTGAAGGACGCCTTCGAGGCGGCCCAGAAGGCGCAGGCGACCGGCCCGCTCCTCAACGCGCTGTTCCCGGCCGCGACCCGCGTGTCGAAGCGGGTCCGCACGGAAACGAAGATCGCCGACGGGCACGTCTCGGTGTCGAGCGCCGCGGTGGACTTCGTCCGCGAGGTGTTCGACACGTTCACCGACAAGGCCGTGCTGGTGATCGGGGCCGGCGAGATGGGCCGGCTCACGCTCAACCACATCCGCGAGCTGAACCCGGCGCGGGTGCTCGTCACGAACCGCAGCCCCGAGCGCGCCGCGGCGCTCGCCGCCGAGTACGGCGGGCACGTCGTGCCGTGGGAGCACCTCGACGACGCGCTGGTGCAGGCCGACATCGTGCTGAGCACGACCGGCGCGCCGCAGCCGATCGTGGACCGGCGGTGGTTCGACGCGAAGGTGAGGCCCCGCCGCGGGAACCGCCCGCTCGTCGTGTTCGACATGGCCGTGCCCCGCGACTTCGACCCGCGGCTGCACGACGGCGACCGGGTGAGCGTGTTCAACGTGGACGACCTGAACCGCGTCGCCGACCAGGCCGCGGCCGCGCGCCGCAAGCACCTCCCCGCGGCCGAGGCGATCGTCGCGGCCGAGGTGCAGAAGTTCGTACAGGACTGGAACCGCCGCAAGGACGGGCCGGTGATCGGCCGGCTCACGACCGAGGTGGACCGGCTCCGCGAGTCGATGGTGTCGCCGCTGCTGGGCAAGCTGAAGGGGCGGCTGACGGCCGCGGAGATGGAGCAGATCGAGGTGGCGTTCCGGCAGTTCCAGAGCAAGTTGCTGCACGGGCCGATCGCGGCACTGAACGAGGAGAGCCGCGCCGGCCGCGGCGGCACGCTCCGCGAGGCGCTGATGAAGCTGTTCGGGCTGAACGGGTGACGCGCAGTTCCTGTTCCGTGGCGTGCAAGCACGGGTAGAATGTAGAATGGAGTGACATCCCTGGAGGTGGAGATGGCAGGCGCGACTCAACCACTCGAACCGACGGCCCCCGGCTCGTCCAACTTGGAAGGGGAACTCGCCTGGCTCGCCGGGCTCGCTGCTGCGGCCGAGGAAGCACGCCGCCGGCTGTTCGGGCTCACACCGCCACCTGCCGACGTCCCCGCCGGACGAACGCTCTCCGAGATGGTCGAAGGCCGGTGGCCCGGGACCGAAACCGATCAACAAGTTCGTGACGCACTCGAACGGTTGTCGTGACCGTGGCCGCGCCCCCGCCGTACCTGCTCGACACGCCCGCCCCGTGACGCCTCACTTCCGGCGGATCTCCTTCGGGCCGGTGCCGACGGCCTTCTCGTAGTTCCCGTCGCCGGTCTTCACGTACTTCGTGAACCCCTTCTGCGCCAGGTTCTTGTCGCTCACCGCCGCCTTGCCCTGCGTGTCGGTCCAGGCCCGCGGGGCGTTCGGCTCCCCGAACACGCGGCGCACCTGCTCGCCCGTCTCCGGGTGCTTCGTCAGCGGCGCGTCGGCCATCTTCTGGAGCACCTCGAACGGCTCGCCGCCCGAGCCGTCCGGCCGCACGACTTCGTACAGGTAAATCGGCATCGCAAGTCCCCCGTCGTCAGGTTCGCACGTCGTCAGGTCATCAGGTCACACGCCCCGGCTCCGACTTGATGACCTGACGACGTGCGAACCTGACGACCGCATGTTAGCCCTTCGCCATTTCGTCGCGCACGGTCTCCAGGAGCTTCTTGGTCGCCTTGATGCCGTCCGGCTCGCTCAGCTTGCCGCCCTCGTACTCGATCCCGATGAACCCGGTGTACTTGAACTTCTTCAGGACGATGTCGAGCATCTTGCGGTAGTCGGTCTTCGTCTCGTTGCCCTTCTCGTCGAAGTCGTGGGTCTTGGCGCTCACGCCCTTCGCGTAGGGCATCAGCTCCTCGACGCCCTTGTACCGGTCGTAGGCCGTCTCCTTGACGCTCTCGATCTTGCCGATGTTGAAGTTGCCGAAGTCCGGGAGCGTCCCGCACCGCTTGTTGTCCACCAGCTTCATCACCCCGGCCAGCCACTCGCCGTGGCTCGACAGCCCGCCGTGGTTCTCGACGATGGTGTTGACGTCGAGCGTCGCGGTGAACTCGGTGAGCTTGCGGAGCCCGTCGGCCGCGAGCTTCTGCGTCTCCTCGAACCCCTTCTTCCAGTCGCTGGCAGCGTTCACACGGATGCTGTGGCACCCGAGGAACTTGGCCCACTCGGCCCACCGCTTGTGGTTCTCGACGGCCTGCGCGCGCCCCTTCTCGTCGGGGTTGCCGAGGTTCCCCTCGCCGTCGCACATGATGAGGACGCTCTTGACCCCGTTGTCGTCGGCGACCTTCTTGAGCTCCTTCAGGTAGGCGTCGTCGGCCTTCTTCGCCTTGTAGAACTGGTTGACGTACTCGACCGCCTCGATGCCGTAGTCCTTCTTGGCGATGGCGGCGAACTGGAGCGGGTCGAGCTTGTCGGCCCCCTTCGCGTTGAACGCGCGGTGCAGCGACCACTGAGCGAGTGAGATCTGGAACAGCGGGGCCTTCGCGTCCGCGCGGGCGAGCCGCGGGGACAGGGCGGCGCCCGCGGCGGCCGCGGACGTGGCGAGGAACGCGCGACGGGACAGGTGGGACACGGGGGAGCTCCGGAGAGACCAACGGGGTGACACCACGATTGTACTCCGGCGGCGCGCAAACGAAAGCCGCCCCCGGGACCCGGGGGCGGCTGGCGGTGCGGTCCCGCGGGCGGGAAGGGTCAGCCGACCCGCGGCTGCGTGAACACGGCACCGGCGGGCGGGGGCGGGATCACCCCGGCCGGCGGCGCCGCCATCGCGGGCGCCCCGGGGACGGCCGCGCCGTGCGCCGCGACCCCCGCGGCCACGGCTGGCGGGTTCGCCGCCGCGGTCTGCTGGATGGCGGCCTCGGCCGGCATTGCCTCCGCCGGCGGCATTTCCGCCTGCCGGGCGGAGCGGCCGAGCGGCCCGAGCAACAGCCCGAGGACCACGAACGTCAGCCCGGTGAGGCACAGGCCCACCACCCAGAACTGCTCCGACCGGGTCAACTCGTGGTCGCGGGTGAAGTACCACACGAGGGTCCAGACGTCGAGGAGGGTGCCGCCGGTCACGTACATCAGCGCGGTGCGCGGCCCGAACGAGGGTTGAGTGAGAATGGGCATGTTCGCCTCGGGATTGGTTGTGGGGTTTCGACCCGTGTCGCCCGAGGCAATGCACATCGAGTGCCAACACGCGGTGCCGGGGCCCGAGTTTGACGTTTCCAGTTCGAAGTTCGCCCCGGCGGCCTGTGCCCTCGCGCCCAACGTTAAACTTGAAACACGGACCGCGAAACTCCCATTCAGAGTACCTTCTTCAGGAACTTGGCGACCGCCGCGTTGAAGGCGTCCGGGTTCTCAACGTTGCTGAGGTGACCGGCCTCGGGGACGTGCGCCAGGTCGCTCCCGGCGACGTGCGCGGCGAGCCGCGCCGCGGACAGCGGGGGCGTGACGGCGTCAAACTCGCCCACGAGGACGAGCGTCGGCTGCGTGACGCCCGCCAGCCCGGGGGTCGCGTCGGGCCGGTCCCGGAGCGCCTCCAGCGCCGCGGTCACCGCCGGGGCCGGTTGCCGGGTCGCGACCTTGCGGACGAACTCGACCACCTGCGGCTGACCGGTCCGGGTCTGTTCCGAGAGCAGCTTCGGGATCATCGACTCGGCGAACGCCGCCGCGCCGCCCGCGTTCACGGCCGCGATCGCCTTGTCGCGGTTCTCGCGCGTCGCGTCGTCGTCGCCGGCCGCCCGCGTGTCGGCGAGCACAAGGGCCGTGACCCGTTCGGGGTACTTCCGGGCGAACGCCATCGCGACGTACCCGCCCATCGAGAGGCCGCCGATCACCGCGCGGTCGATCTTGAGGGCCGCGAGGAAGTCGGCGACCACGTCGGCCGCCCCCTCGATTGTGAACGGATCGTTCCCCGCCGTGGAGTGCCCGAAGCCCGGGAAATCGAGGGCGAGCACCCGCACGTCGAGCACCGAGAGCGGCCCGTGCTGGGGGCTCCACATCTCGCGGTCGAAGGGGAACGCGTGGAGCAGCACCACGGGAAGGCCGGTTCCCACGTCGTCGTAGGCCAGCCGCAGCCCGCGGTGGGGGAGGTCGAGCGTCTTCATTTCGGGTCTCCAGTGCCGCGGCTCACAGTGCAACTCCGGTGCCGCGGCACGGCGGTTGCATACCCTATACTCAATCACTCTGCGAGGTGCTGCATGAACACGGTCACCGAGAGCATATCAGGCAGCGGCACGGACGAACTCCCCATCCTCCAGGCCGCACAAAGACTGGACGGCCCGAAGGACGGGACCGGCATCGGCAGCATGGCCGCCGACGGCGTCGTGGACGGGTGGGCGTCGGAGTACCTCGTCGCCAAGGGCGACCCGGCCGACCGCGAGGCGCTCCTGGAGGCGTTCCGGTTCGGCGTCCGCGCCGACGGGTGGAGTGCGGGCAAGTCGTTCGTCGAGACGGAGCCGCAGTTGCGGTCGGAGTGGTCGTCGCAGAAGAACCGGCTCCCGTGGGAAGCCGTCCGCGACGCCGCGTGGGCCGGGTTCGACCGCGCCCGCGACCGCCGCGGGTGAGTCGCGGCTCGCTCCGCTTCACGGCGCGTACCGCTTCTCGATCTTCTCGGCCTCGGCCGCCTTGTTCTGCGCCCTGAGCGCCGCGACCAGGATCTCGCGGGCCGGGGCGCTACTCACGTCCACGAACAGCGCCTCGCGGGACCACTCCTCGGCCCTCGCGTGGTTACCCGCGTCCTGGTACAACTTCGCGAGCTGGAGCCGCACGGCGAGGTTGTCCGTGGCGCGGCCGGCGACTTCCGTGACCACCGAGATCAGCTTGTCGCGAGCGCCCGTTGAGGCGTAAATCTTCGCGAGCGCTTCGAGCACGTCGGTGTCCGCCGGGGCCTGTGCCCGGATCTTCTCGAACGCCGCAACGGCCCTCTCGGTTTCGTTTGCCTCCTGGGCCAGTTTGCCGAGCGCCAGCAGCACCCGCGTGTCGTCCGGGTTCTCCTTCGCGGCCAGTTCGAGAACCGCGAGCGCGCCTGGTGTGTCCTTGTCGCGCTGGAGGAGCCGGGCCTTCACCAGCGACGCGTTCGGGTGGCCCTTCTCCTTCTCCAGCGCCGCGTCCACGAGCTTCCGAGCGTCGGCCGCCTTCCCGCGCCGCACGTACTCGGCCGCGAGTCGCGATGCGACGTCCGGGTCGCCGGGGTCCTTCTTGTGCGCCGCCTCCAGGTCCGCGAACGGGACCACCTTCTCGGCCCGCGGGAGCCCCTTCACCTGCGTGCGCAGGAACTCGCGGTAGCCCTTCTCGAACGCCTCCTTCTCGACCCCGCACGCGCGCCGAAGGGCGTCGCCGGTGGTCAGCCCGAGCTTGTACGCGTCCAGCAGTTTCGCGACCGCCTCCGGCCCGTGCGTCTTCTCGATGTACTCGACGTACAGCAGCCCCTGGTGGTACGCGAGCATGACGTCCGACGGCTGGCCGAAGTTGTGGTACCCGCGGCCGATGGTGTCGAGGTCGAACGCGGTGCCGGCCGCGAGCCGGTCGCGGAGCAGGGGAAGGGTGGTGTCGAACCGCCGCGACCGCTCGGCCTTCACCGCGAGCCCCTCGGTGAGCCAGATCGGGACGAGGAACCCGGTCTGCGTCAGGTTGAAGGCGTGGGTGAGTTCGTGCCGGGCGACCGACGCCCAGTTGTACGCCGCGGCCCGTCCGTCCACCTTCGGCGACGGGATCGCGATGAGCGGGCCGGTACTCGCGCCCTGCGCCGCGCCCGGCAGGCCCGGGAGCGACAGCACGCGGCCGCTGAACATCTCGCGGGTCGCGAACACCTCCACGAGCAACTTCCCGGGCGGGGCCGCGCCGTAAAGTTTGGTGAACTCGGCGTGCCACAGTTCGAGGTGCTCGCCGAGCCACGCCGCGAACACCGCGTCGGCCTTCGCGTCGTACTTGATGACGAAGTGCGGCGTCTCGAACGTCTCGTAGGCCGCGAGGTGCTTGAGCACCTTGAGCGCGTTCGACACGCGGACGTGGAACGGGTCGGCCTTGAACGCCGCGTCGAGCTGGACCTTGGCCTCGGGCTCGCGGCCGAGTTGCATGAACAGCAGGCCGAGCCCGGCCCGCGGCGCGGCGAGGTCGGGCCGCAGTTCGCTGGCCTTCTTGAAGCACTCCTCGGCGCGCGGGTACTGTTTGCGGGCCACCAGCACCTCGGCGAGTTCCGCGTAGAAGACGCCGGGCTTGGCGTCGAACGCGAGCACCTCCTTCTCGATGGCCGCGACCGCCTCGGGCTTGCGGAGAAGGTGCGCGATCGCCGCGAGGCGCGCGAGCGTCGCCTCGTCCCGCGGGTTCACGAGCTTCGCGGCGAGGAGTTGCCGCTCGGCGGCGGCCGTGTCGCCCTCGGCGAGCAGCGTGTCGGCCCTGAGCCGCAGCGCGTCGGGGTGCCGCGGGTTCACCTTGAGCGCGAGGTCCGCGAACCGGCCGGCGGCGACCGCGTCGAGTTCCTCGCGGGCGAGGAGCCCCTTCCCGACGAGTGCCGGAACGGCCGACGGGTTGAGCTTCAGCGCCTTGTCGAGCGCCTCGGCCGCGTCGGCCCGGTTGTGCTTCTCCAGAAGGAGCCGGCCGGCGAACGCCTCGATCGGCCAGAAGTCCGGGTCGTGTTTGGCGGCGTCGCCGCACACCTCGTTGAGGATGAACCGGAACTGCTCGGGCTTGTTGTTCCACCGGGCGTTCTCGGCCCCGGCCTGGGCGACGATCAGGAGCAGGTCCGGGTCGGTGATGTCCTTTTCTGCGTTGCTCGCGTCGGTGTACGCCTTCACGAACCACCGCACCTCCTTCTCGGCGGCCGCGACGTCGCCCCGGTCGCGGAGGAGCCGCACCCGGACCCACCGGGCGAGGAAGTTCTTCTCGTCCGTCTTGATGGCGGCCTCGGCGTCGGCGGCCGCGTCGTCCCACTTGCCCAGTGAGAGCGCGAGGTCGGCCCGGTGCGCGAGGAGCGTCGCGTCGCCGGAGTAGCGCTTCAGCCCGGCGTCGAGTGCGTCGGCGGCCCTCGCGTACTCGCCGGTCTCGCGGTGGACGCGGGCCAGTCCAACGAACGCGGCGGCGGCCGGTTTATCTTCTTGGAGGAGCGCCTCGTACCCGGTGCGGGCCTCGGCGTAGTTGCCGCGCAGGAGCCGCTGCCGCAGTGCGGGGTAGTCGGCCTTCGGCTGGAGTACGACAGCGGCGGTCAGCAGCAGGAGCATCGGCGGCACCTCGGGGAGTCCGTTCACCGTACCGGGCGGGTGAAACGCCCGCAAGCGGCCGGCGTCGGAAGGGTAGTTCAGGCAACCCCAGGAGGCCAAGGGTTCGCACCCGGAGGCCCAGGGTTGGCACTCACGCGACCCAGGGTTCGCACCCTGGGCTACGGACTGCCGCCCCCTCCGGGGGCTAAATGCTCGGAGTCCCGGAGGGACGACAGTGCGTAGCCCAGGGTGCGAACCCTGGGCCTCCGGGTGCGAACCCTGGGTCCGGTTGGGCGATCGGAGATCGCGTTGCGACCTTGTTACGCAACGGTCACGTTAGGATCGGATGAACAGTCCGTCTTTGCTCCCAGATCGAGAGCCTCTCGGCCGGTAGGAGATCGACCCCATGTCCCCACGTCTCCGGCTCGTTCTCGCCGTCGCCGCACTCGCGGCCCCGCCCGCGGTTAGTGCCGCCGAGGTCGCCCCGGCCCCCAGGGCCGACCCGGCCAACGCCATCGCCGCGATCATCGACCGGCACCTGCTCGCCGACTGGGAGGCCCGCGGGATCCGGCCCGCCGCCCGGACCGACGACGCCGAGTTCGTCCGCCGCGCGTACCTCGACCTGATCGGCCGCGCCCCCCGCGCCCCCGAGACCCGCGACTTCCTCGACGACACCGACCCGAACAAGCGCGCCGCGCTGGTCGACCGGCTCCTGACCCTGCCGGCCCACGCCGGGCACTTCGCGGCCGTCACGCGGGCCGCGTGGCTGCCCCAAACAACCTCGAACTTCCAGCTCGCCGGCGCCGGGGTCCAGTTCGAGACCTGGCTCCGGGCGCGGTACCGCGAGAACACCCCGGCCGACGAGGTGGCCCGCCGGGTCCTCACCGTCCCGTTCGCGGTCAACGCGCAGAACCCGATGTTCCGGTTCGTGCAGCCGACGGGGACCGACCCGGACGCCGCCAACCTCGTCGGGTTCTACCAGGCCAACGAGGCCCGGCCCGAGAACCTCGGCAGCGCGGTCAGCCGGCTGTTCGTCGGGGTGCGGCTCGAGTGCGCCCAGTGCCACGACCACCCGTTCGCCCGGTACACCCGCGAGCAGTTCTGGGAGTTCGCCGCGTTCTTCGCCGAGGCGAGCCCGCTCCCGGCCGCCGCGCCGAGCTTCGTCGGCCCGCTCCCGCCGCAGGGGAGGAAAAACCGGATCACCATCGCGAACACGCAGAAGCAGGTGGTCGCCAAGTTCTTCGACGGCACCAGCCCCGAGTGGACCGACGACCGCACCCCGCGGCAGGAACTGGCCGACTGGCTCACGCGGCCCGAGAACCCGTACTTCGCCCAGAACGCGGTGAACCGGATGTGGGCGCACTTCTTCGGGATCGGCATCCTCGACCCGGTCGACGAGCCCGGCGACAACAACCCGCCGAGCCACCCGGCGCTCCTGGAGGAACTCGGCCGGGCGTTCGTCGGGGCCAAGTTCGACAACCGGGCGCTGGTGCGGGGGATCACCCGGTCGCGGGCGTACCAGCTCTCGAGCAAGACGACGCACCCGAGCCAGTCCGACCCGCGGCGGTTCGCCCGGATGAGCCTCAAGGGGCTGACCCCGGCCCAGTTGTTCGACTCGATGGTCGCCGCCACCGGCCACCGCGAGCCCGGGTTAATGAGGCAGAACCAGTTCAACTTCAACGCGCAGCCGGGCAACCCGCGGAGCGCGTTCCTGAACCGGTTCGCGTCGAACGAGCGGGCGACCGAAGCGAACACCACGATCCTGCAAGCCCTGATGCTGATGAACGGCCAGTTCGTCACCGACGTGACCAGCATCGAGAAGGGCGAGGTGCTCGGCGCGATCGCCGAGATGCCCGGGTGGGACTCGCGGCAGCGCGTCACCGCACTCTTCCTGAACGCCTTCGCCCGGAACCCGTCGCCGGAGGAGCTGGAGAAGTTCGCCAGCTACGTCGACCGCGGCGGCCCGAGCGGCGACCCGAAGAAGGCGCTCGCCGACGTGTTCTGGGTGCTCCTGAACAGCCCCGAGTTCCTGTTCAACCACTGACCCAACCCGGGCGGGCCGGGAGCGTAAGCGACCGGAGCAACGACGAACTCCGGTCGCTTACGCTCCCGGCCCGCCTGAAGACCCACCCCTGCACGGAGTTCCCCCATGTCGATGTTCCGCGATCTCCACCGGCGGCACTTCCTCCGGGCGGGGGCGGTCAGCGCCGCCGTGTCGATGTCCGGGTGGATGGGGGAGCTCGCCCGCGCCGCCGAGCAGGCGAAGACGAAGCCGAAGCGGTCGTGCATCCTGCTGTGGATGAACGGCGGGCCGAGCACGATCGACCTGTGGGACCTGAAGCCGGGCCACGAGAACGGCGGGCCGTTCAAGGAGATCGGCACCTCCGCCCCGGGGCTGAAGATCGGCGAGCACCTGCCGAAGATCGCCGCGCACGGCGACCGGTTGGCGGTCCTCCGCGGCATGACCACGAAGGAGGGCGACCACGCCCGCGGGACGTACCTGATGCGGACCGGCCAGCTCCCCGGGGCGGCCGGCATCCAGTACCCGAGCATCGGGGCGCTGGTCTCGAAGGAGCTCGGCGACCCGCGGGCCGAGCTGCCGAACTTCCTGAGCATCGCCCCGCAGCGGTTCTTCGCCCAGGAGGCGTTCGGCCCCGGGTTCCTCGGCCCGGTCCACGCCCCGCTCGTCGTCGGCGAGAACCAGGCGTTCAACTCGAACGTCCCGGGGAACATGGTGGACGACGCCCTGAAGGTCGCCGACCTGGCGAAGCCGAAGGAGATCGACGGCACGACCGCGTCGGTCCGGCTCGACCTGCTCCGCGAGACGCAGGAGGACTTCGCCGCGGGCCGCCCCGGGCAAATGGCCGGGAGCCACGCCGCCGCCTACGACCGGGCGATCCGCCTCATGCGGTCCGACGGGGCGCGGGTCTTCGACCTCTCCACCGAGGCCGAGAAGACCCGCGACAAGTACGGCCGCGGCCTGTTCGGCCAGGGGTGCCTGCTGGCCCGGCGGCTCGTCGAGAGGGGCGTCCCGTTCGTCGAGGTGTCGCTCGGCAACTGGGACACGCACGCCCAGAACTTCGACCAGGTCAAGAACCTGTGCGGGTCGCTCGACGCCGCGTGGGGCGCGCTGATGGACGACTTGAAGGACCGCGGGCTGCTCGACACGACCACCATCGTGTGGATGGGCGAGTTCGGCCGCACCCCGAAGATCAACCAGGGCCGCGGCCGCGACCACTACCCGAACGCCTGGAGCACCGTGCTCGCCGGCGGCGGGATCAGGGGCGGGCAGGCGGTCGGCAAGACGAGCAAGGACGGCACGACCGTCGAGGACCGGCCGACGACCACGCTCGACCTGCTCGCGACGCTGTGCCAGGCGCTGGGCATCGACTACGAGAAGACCAACCCGTCGAACGTCGGCCGCCCGATCCGCATCGTGGACAAGCCCTGCAACCCGATCACGGAGGTCGTGGCGTGAACACGCTCATCCGCACCGCCGCCCTGTCCTCGCTGGCCCTCCTCGCCGGCGGCGTGGTCGCCGCGCCCGAGGCCGCCCCGGCCCCGCGCGAGGTGGCCCGCAGGCCGCTCCCGTGGGCGGTGCCCGACGCGCAGGAGGTCGTCGTCCTGTCGCCGACGCGGCCGGTCCGGGTCCGGGTCACCGTGCTGTGCGAGGGCAGGCCCGTCGCGCAACTGTGGCAGGAGCGACTCCGGGCCGCGTTCGAGTTCTTCGACCGCGACCGGGACGGCTCCCTCAACGAGAAGGAGGCCGGGCTGATCTTCTCCGACGCCGGGCTGAACCAGGCGCTCCAGAGCGGGTTCTACCAGCCGACGCCGCAGGACCGGCCGGCCCTGGCCCGGCTCGACGCCGACAAGAACGGGGCGGTCTCGTTCGACGAGTACCTCGCGTACTACCGGGCGTCGTCGGCCGGCCTGGTCCGCCCGCAGCCGGCCCAGCCGGACTACACCAACGGCGGGGCGGTGACCGAGGCGCTCTTCAAGCTCCTCGACGCCAACGGCGACGGCAAGCTCACGCGGGACGAGGTGAAGGGGGCCGAGGAGCTCCTCGCCACGCTCGACGCCGACGAGGACGAGTGCCTGAGCCAGACCGAACTCGTCCCGAACGCCGTCAACAACCAGTTCGCCCGCCCGGTCCGCGTCCCACCCAACGGTTTCCCGGCCGCGCCGGCCAACCCCGCGGCGCAGGTCGTGCAGACGTTCGACCCGGCCCGCGTCCCCGGCACCTTGACCCAGCAGGTCATCAAGAAGTACGACACCGACGGCGACTTCGAGTTGACCCGCGAGGAGGCCGCGTTCGACGCGGCCACCTTCGCCCGGCTCGACGCGGACGGCAGCGGCAAGCTCGACGGCGAGGAGGTCGACGCCTGGCGGACCGGCCCGCCCGACCTGGAGGTGTCGCTGTCGCTGGCCCCGAAGGCGGCCGAGTGCGCCGCGAAGCTGGCAACCGCCCGGGCCGACGCGAACGCCCGCGGGTTCGTCGTGAAGCAGGTGGACCCGGCCCGCCTCGTCGTCCGCGTCGGCCGCCAGCCGGTCGAGTTCTCGGCGCAGACGACCGGGGCCGGGTTCCAGCAGGCCGCGACGAAGGCCCAGTACGGGTACCTGTTCCAGCAGGCCGCCAAGGGGAAGGACCACGTTCTCGACAAGGACCTGACCGGCCCGAACGCGGTCCCGTTCCAGTTCCTGCGGACCCTGTTCGACGGGATGGACGCGGACGCCGACGGGCGGCTCACGAAGCCGGAGTTCGACGCCTACTTCGACCTCCAGGACTCGTTCCGCAGCGCCGCGATGGCGCTGACGCCGTCGGTCCAAACGCCGACGCTGTTCGACCTGCTCGACGAGAACCGCGACGGGCGGATCGGCGTGCGGGAGCTGCGGACCACGTGGGACCGGCTCGCCCCCCTGGACCCCGGCCCCGGCGACGCGGTCACCCGGGCCGCGATCACCCCGACCGTGACGCTGCGGCTCACCCGCACCATCGAGCGGTACCTCGCGAGCCCCCAGTTCGGCGGCAACCCGCGGTTCAACCCGAACCAGGTGGCTGTGCCGCAGAAGGGGCCGGTGTGGTTCCGCAAGATGGACCGCAACGGCGACGGCGACGTGTCGCGGGCGGAGTTCCTGGGGACGCGGGCCGAGTTCGACGCGATCGACGCCGACAGGGACGGCCTCATCGGGCTCGACGAGGCCGAGGCGTTCGACGCCAGGGCCCGCCCCGTCCAGAAGCCGGCCGACGAGAAGAAGTGACCCGGCGCCGGCCCGACTCGCGCCGCGGCCCGGGGCGCTCGGGGCGTCGTCCGCGGGGGTGAGTGGTGCCGATGCTCCCACGAAATAGTCCCGCGGGTGCGAGTTCTTCTGGCCTACGCGGCTGTTT
>NZ_JBHYGG010000293.1:0-35956 GCF_051859125.1 Gemmata sp. | reverse complement strand
GGCGGTCCACGGCCGCATGAAACGAACGTCTACCAACTAATGTGATCCCTACCCGATCAGAGTGATCGGAGTCACGAGTTCCGAGCCCGCGGTTCCGACCGGTGGGCCGTTGAGGTGGGGCGTGAACCTCTGTGCGGCCAGTCGGGGGAGAGGTCTCCCCAATCGACGCCAACTCTTCGCAAAGGCGGCCGACTCCTCGCGAACGGGGGCGAGGGCCTCGCACACGACCCCCCGGCTCCTCGCGAACGAAGGGGAGAGCCTCGCGAACGCGCCCGACGCTCCGCACGAACCGTTCGCGGCGGGCGCCAATCCGGGCCTCAACGGCCCCGCAGTGGACCCACCGAGACGCACGTCTGACCCACCTCGGAGAGGTCCGCCCGGAAGTGGGGTGGTGTCCGCCAGACACTTACTTGCCCGGTGCGGAAGCACCCGGATCCTGGTTCCTGGTTGGGCGCGGACGGGGAAGGGATCTCCGGAAGCATACCGAATCGCATGGATTCGTTGGTGGGGCAGGCATTCGTGCCTGCCTCCCAAGGCGTCTGGAGGCAGGCACGAATGCCTGCCCCACCAGAAGCAACTGCTCCACGCGATTCGGTATCATTCAGCGGCTACGGAACCACCGCCAACTCCCCAGAATCACCCGGTTCGGGCCGGAAAATCACCGTTCGGCCGACGCCTCCGAGCCCGGATCACTCGGGCGAGGGAAACGGAAGCGCCCAGTCGGCGGCGTCGGTGACGCTCAGGAAGAAGTGATTGCCGGCCTCGACGACGAGGTGGTTCCGGCCGGCGACGAGTTTGACCGGGATCCGTTCCTTGCCCGCGTGCCACCCGTGCCAGATCTCGGAGTGCTCGAACACCTTCTCGCCGTTCAGCCACACCGCCCGCACCGACCCGCCCAGGTTCACGCACGCGGCACGCGCCCGGGGGGCGTCCAACGAGGCGATCGCCTGCACGCCGCCGCCGGCCGGGACGGGCAACCCGGTCACGAAGCCCAGGAGCCGCTCCCGGCTCGCCGCGTAGTGGCTCTGGTCGGCCATCCGCAGTTGGAGCGGGTCCGGGGGCATCGGGATCGAGACGCCGCGCCACCCGTCGCCCGGTCGGAGGGCCGCCGCGGTCCGGGCGGTCAGCCGCTCGCCCGCCGGAACGATGCGGACCTGCCAGTCGCGGACCGCGCCGGGGAGCATCTCCCCCTTCACGTTCGACGGGATCGCGAGGTTCGGGTACCCGAGGCCCTCCAGGACGGTGGCCGCGAGCAACTGGCACCCGACGAACGTCGGCGAGCGGCCGTTCGGCGTGACGACGGTGGCCCCGGTCTCCTCGGCGGCGCGGAACCGCGGGGCCGGGTCGATCACCCGGAGGCTCCGGGCCGCGGCCAGAGAGCGGAGGTGCCGGTTGTACTCGTCGAGGCGCTCGTGGTCGGCCGGCGGGCGGGTCCGGCCGAGCGGGTGGCCCAGTTCGATGATCGCCGTGACCCGCTCGGCCGCGAGCCGGTCGAGCAGCCGCGCCACGCCGGCCCGGAACTCGTCGGGCGTCGAGGGCAGGTCGTACGACGCGGCCTCCGAGCCGAACTCGACGACCGCGTGGGTCGGCCGAAGGGGCGTCAGTGCGGCCGCGACGTCCGCCTCCGCGAAGAACAGCGGGAGGCACTCGCCGCCGTTCAGGAGCAGCGGCCGGCCGGGGAGCGTGCCCAGCGCCTGGTTCGCGAGGAGAATGTGCGTCTCGCGGTCGGTCATCTGGTCGCCGAGGAACACGACCCGCGCGCCGGGCGGCAGTTGCCCGAACGCGGCGACCGGCTGCGGGGCCGGAACGGGCACCGGCGCGGGCGGGGGGCCGACGCGGAACCGGGCCGGGTCGGCGTCGGTCGAGTGGACCTCGCCGGTCCGCGCCTCGACCCGTGCGGCCTCGCCGGCGTGGAGGGGCACGACGACCTCGCTCGCCAGGGACCGGGCGACCACGACCCCCTCGGCGACCCGGACCTCGGCGGACCCGTCGTCGGCGACCACCACCGCGAACTCGGTCCCCAGGTCCACGAACTCGGCCTCGGCGGTGCGGAGGCGGAACCCCGTCGCGCCCTCGTCGCACCGGACCGACGCGCGGCCGGACTTCAGATCGATCGCCCGCCCGGAGAGCACCTCGAACTCGGCCGGGCCGGCGACCCGGACGGCCGCGCCGGACGCGAACTTCAGGTCGATCACCCCCGCGTCGAGCCGCACCGGACCGGTCGGGACCGCTGCGCCGGTCCGCGGGCCCGGGCCGCCCCACTTCACGCCCTCGCCGCGGACCAGGACGGCGTGCGGCGGCTCGGACGCGGCCGTGACGCGGCCCGGTCCCCACGCGGACGCCGCGAACACGCCCACCAGCGCGGCGGCGCACAGGCTCGCCGCGTACACCAGGACCCGCCGCGCGGTCGGCACCCGCCGCACCGGCACGACGGGCGGGGCCGGGGCGGGCAGGTCGGCCGCGACCCCGGCGTACTCCCACTGGAGTTCGGCGACGAGACTGGTGTGGTCCAGGTAGTACGCGCGGGCGGCCGGATCGGCCCTCAGGAGCGCGGCCAGCCGCGCCTCGTCCTCGGGCGTGGCGAGCCCGTCGGCGACCGCCGCGACGAGGTCGATGAGTTCGGGCGAGGGCCTCGGGTCTGGGCTCACGGCCGGGCCTCCGCTTCGATGGTTCGGGTCACACACTTCAGGAGCGCCGCCCGCACCCGGGCGAGCTGCTCGGACAGCGCCTTGGGCGACTTCCCGGCGCGGCGGGCCATGTCGTTCACGCACCCGCCGGGCTCGTACCGCTCGGCGACCAGCGCCGCCTGGTCCGGCCGCAGCTTCTTCAGGCACCCGCGGAGGGCGGTGCGGCGGGCGTCGTCCTCGTCCAGGCGCTCCTCGGCCTCCGTCGCGAGCAGATCGATGAGGTCGTCGTCGAACGCCTCCTTCGACCGCCGCTGCCGCTTGCGGAACGCCATCACCTGGAACCGGGCGATGCGGAACGCCCAGGCGATGAAGTTCGTGCCCATTGCGAACTCGGCCGACTTCTGCCACAGGACGAGGTTCGTTTCCTGGAGCACGTCGTCGGCGTCCGCCGGGGTCCGCACCAGGGAGAGGATGAAGGCGTACAGCCGCCGCTGGTTCGCGGTCACCTCGCGAACAAACGCCGCCGAGTCGGGCCGGTTGGTGGTCGACGCGTCGACCGCATCAGTGTCCGCACCCACTTGGAGCCCTCAGCACGGAAAGTGGCTGAGGGGAATATAGCACGTGGCCGCCCGGTCCCACGGCCGGGGGCGAGCGGTGAGGTCGGGGCCGGTCCGCCACGGGGTAATGGCGCGACGTCAGTCGTTCCCATGCGCGACGGGTAACTCCCGGTCGATCCGGCCCGGGAACACGCGGCGCACCCAGACCCGCACCCACCGGGCGAGCGCGCCGGACTTGCCCAAACTCACCAGCACCGCGACCGGCAGGAGCGCGAGCCCGGCCGCGAGGTAGTCGAGCCCTACGACCTGCTCGCGAAGGACGCGGTAGCCCCACCAGCCGAGGTGCCCGAGCCACACCGCCGCGACCGCCCCCGCGAGGAGGAGCCGCCACCCGTCGCGGCGGACCAGCGCGACGGTCAGTGCGACCGCGACCGCTGCGGCGAGCGGGGCGACCCGCACCGGGGTGGCACCGGTCAGCCACAGCGAGTGCGGCCCAATCACCGCGGTTGCGGCCACGGCCAGCACGAAGCCGTCGAGCGCGAGCGGGACGCGCCGGGCCGCCGCGATCAGGTAGAACCCGGCCGCCGCGACGAGGGAGACGAACAGCGGCGTGCCGCCGAGGCGGTCGGTGAAGTGTCCGAGGAACTCGCGGTAGACCGCGTCGGGTTGGTGGCCGAGCCCGGCGAGTGCGACCAACCCGAGCGGCATCGCGAGGGCGGCGAGCCGGGTGCGGAAACTCCGGGCGGCGATCCCGATTTCCAGCACGACCGCCGCCACCGCAAACCCGAACGGGACGAGGAAGTGCGGGCCGAACGCGAGTTCGCCGGCCGCCTGTGGGGTGTGCAGCGACCAGCACAACAGGAACGAGCGCCCGCACACGGCGACCGCCAGGAAGACGAAAAGCGACCACGGGTAGAACGGCCACGGCCACGGGCTGTCGGTGCCGCGGAGGTACCCCGCCCCCCGGCGGGCGGCGGGGAGCAGCGTCAGGGTCACGAGTCCCGCGGCCGGGCCGAAGCCCCACAGCGCCCACAGCATCGCTTCGGTCTCGCCGGTCCGCAGTTCGGCCAGCGCGATCGGGTACAGGAAGAACAGCGCGAGTGCGAGGTGGTACGGCACCCGGAACAGGGCCGGGAGTCGCAGCCCGAGGCCGAGCAGAATGCCTTCGGAAAGCAGGGCGGCGAACGTGAGGCCGCCGATGTTGAACAGCGCCCCGCGGCGCGGCTCGAACACGAGCAGCTCGTCGAACGTGACCGACGTGGCCAGGAACATCAGCACCACGAGGAGGAGCACGGTGCGGACGTCGTCCCACGCGGCGGCGACCTTCACGAGCACGAACGCCGCCGCGGCCAGCAGCAGCGTGTACCCCGCCAGGCCGCCCATCAGCGCCCAGGTGTCGACCTCGCGGGTCTGCGCGCCGAACGACTCGCGGAGCCCGTAGAGGAACAGGCCGGCGCTGACGACGTAGAACGGGTTGCTGGTCCACAACCACCGCACGAGCGGGCGGCGGGGCGGGGGCGCAACGGGGTCGGGGTCGGCGAGCGACATGGACGAACCTCCGGAGTGCGGGCCGGCGCCGGGTGGAAGGAGAAGGTGACGACGTGAATCCCGTCCGTGCCCGTCGCGGAAAGGACGCCGGCCGGTCGGGGTCGTTTCGCGGCACAGCGGTTGCAATCACTCACCGGCGGCGCGACCGGAACAGGCCGAGTGGCGGCCCCGCGCACCGAACTGCGCGGCCGCGCGACGCGCAGTTCGCACCACCGTCACACTCACGGACCGCACCATGCGCCCTCTTTCCGCATCGTTGTTCGCCGCACTCGTGGTCGCGACCGCCGGTCTGGCCGAGCCGCCGCAGCCGAAGCTGCCGCCGCCGTTCGAGACCAAGTCGGTCGTCAAGCACCCGAAGGTGATCGGGTGGCCCGAGGGGAAGGCGCCGACCGCCCCGCCGGGCTTCGCGGTCACGCTGTACGCCGACGGGTTCGACAGCCCGCGGTGGCTGTACTTCCTTCCCAACGGGGACCTGCTCGTCGCCGAGGCCCGGACGCTCCCGAAGCCCGACGCGAAGCCGAAAGAGAAGGAGGGGATGGAGAAGTCGAAGACCGTGACCGGTGGCTCGGCGAACCGGATCACGCTCCTCCGCGACGCCGACAAGGACGGCCGGCCCGAGGTCCGCGAGCTGTTCCTCACCGACCTGAACCAGCCGCTCGGGATGGCGCTGGTCGGCGACGCTCTGTTCGTCGCGAACACCGACGGCGTCGTGCGGTTCCCGTACAAGGCCGAGGACACCAGGATCACGGTGAAGGGCGTCCCGGTCCTGCACCTGCCGCTCGGCGGGTACAACAACCACTGGACCCGCAACCTGCTCGCCAACGCCGACGGCACGAAGCTGTACGTCAGCGTCGGCTCGGCGAGCAACGTCGGCGAGAAGGGGATGAAGGAGGAGGCGCTCCGGGCCAACGTCCTCGAAATCAACCCGGACGGCACCGGGCTGCGGGTGTTCGCGGCCGGCCTGCGGAACCCGGTCGGCATGGCGTGGGAGCCGCACACGAAGGCGCTGTGGGCCGCGATCAACGAGCGCGACGGCCTCGGCGACGAACTGGTCCCCGACTACATCACGTCGGTCCGGGACGGCGCGTTCTACGGCTGGCCGTACGCCTACGCCGGGAAGATCGAGGACCCGCGGCGCAAGGGGGAGCGGCCCGACCTCGTCGCCAAGGCGGTCGCGCCGGACGTGCCCGTCGGCTCGCACACGGCGTCGCTCGGCCTGTGCTTCTACACCGGCGAGGCGTTCCCCGAGAAGTACCGCGGCGGCGCGTTCGTCGGCCAGCGGGGGTCGTGGAACCGGTCGAAGTTCGCCGGGTACCGCGTCGCGTTCGTGCCGTTCTCGAACGGGAAGCCGACCGGCGGCCCCGAGGACTTCCTCACCGGGTTCATCGCCAACGACGACGAGGTGTACGGCCGCCCGGTGTGCGTGTGCGTGGCCCCCGACGGCGCCATGCTCGTCACCGACGACGCCTCGAACCGCATCTGGCGCGTCACGCCGGTGAAGAAGTGACGCGGCACGCGCCGCGACCGGCGTTCACGCTCATCGAACTGCTGGTGGTCGTCGCGATCATCGCGGTGCTGATCGGGCTGCTGCTCCCGGCCGTCCAGAAGGTCCGGGACGCGGCCGCCCGGCTGTCGTGCCAGAACAACCTGAAGCAGATCGGCCTGGCGCTCCACAACCACCACGCGGCCGTCGGCCGGTTCCCGCCCGGGCGCGGCGCGCCGGCCCCGGCGGTCTTCTCCCCGCACGCGCACCTGCTCCCGCACCTGGAGCAGGACGCCGTCCGCGGGCTGATCGACTTCACTTCCGCCCCGGTGACGTACACCGTGCCGCCGGCGACGGTCCACGACGGCACCCGCAACTACCCTGCGGCGACGACCGCCGTGCGGATCTTCGCGTGCCCCGCCGACGCGACCGGCGGGCGCGTTCCCGGGTCGCCCTTTGGCGGCACGAGCTACGCGGCGTGCGCCGGGAGCGGGGCCAGCTCCGGTCTGCTGGCGACGGCCGACGGCGTGTTCACCCTCGGCTCCGGGGTCCGCGTCGAAGACGTCCGCGACGGCACGTCGAACACCGCGGCGTTCTCCGAACGGCTCGTCGGCGAGGGCGGGCCGGGTCCGGGCGACCCCCGCCGCGCCATGCTGGAACTGCCCGGCAGCGGCGATACGACCGCGGCGACGTGCGTGCCGGCGGGCGGAACGTGGAACACGGAACGCGGGGCGAAGTGGATCCTCGGCAACTACGGGAACACGCTGTACAACCACGCCGAGGGCCCGAACCCGCCCGGGTCCGACTGCCTGAACGCGACGCAGCAGAAGGGCCGCCTCGCGGCACGCGGCGCCCACACCGGCGGCGTGAACCTCCTCGCGTGCGACGGCGGCGTGCGGTTCGTCCGCGACGGGATCGCGGTCCCGGCGTGGCAGGCGCTGGCCACTCGCTCCGGCGGCGAGCCGATCGTAGAGTAACGCCGGGCTCACCGGGCGGTACTCAGCAGGAGCGGCGGGTGGACGTGACGATTCGGACCGCGACCGAGGCCGATCTGCCGGCCATCGTGGACATCTACAACCAGTCGATCCCCGGCGGGTGGTCCACCGCCGACACGCGGCCCATCACGGTCGCCGAGCGGGTCGAGTGGTTCCGCAAGTTCGACCCGGCGAAGCGGCCGATCTGGGTCGCCGAGATCGACGGGACCGTGGCCGCGACCGCGTACCTGTCGCCGTTCTACGGCGGCCGCCCGGCGTACGACGCGACGGCCGAGGTCAGCGTGTACATCGCCACCGCGTTCCACCGCCGCGGGCTCGGCCGCACGCTCAAGCAGTTCGTCATCGACCAGTGCCCGCGGCTCGGCGTCACGACGCTGCTCAGCATGTACTTCGACCACAACGACGCGACCCGCCGCATCAACGAAGGGTTCGGGTTCGAGGTGGTCGGCCACCTCCGCGAGATCGCCGTCGTGCAGGGGCAGAAGCGCGGCCTCGTGATCGCGGCGCTGCGGGTCCCGCCGCGGGCCGGGTGACGGATTCCCGGGCGCGGCCCGAACGAGCCCAGGGTACACACGATGAGTTCGCCCGCCGCCGATGTGGCACTTCTCACGGACCCCCGGTACCTGGCCGAGAGCGCCGAACCGGGCGACTGGTACCTGGACAACATCTTGCAGGACGACCGGCTGCTCCGCGACGCCCTGCGGCGCCTCGGGCTCACGTCGGAGCGCGTCGACTGGTCGCGGCCCGGGGTCGCCTGGTCGCGGTACCGGTGCGCGGTGTTTCGCACCACCTGGGACTACTTCGACCGGTTCGCCGAGTTCACGTCCTGGCTCGATCGGGTCGCCAGAGAGACGACCCTGTGCAACCCCGCCGCACTCGTGCGGTGGAACCTGGACAAGCACTACCTCGCGGACCTGGCGGGGCGCGGCGTGCCCGTCGTGGAGACCCGGTTCATCGAGCGCGGCGCCACGGTGAAGCTGTCGGAGGTGCTGGCCGAATCGGGGTGGACCGATGCGGTGGTGAAGCCGTGCGTGTCCGGTGCGGCCCGGCACACGTACCGCCTCGCACCGGCGACCGCCGCGGGACTGGACCCGGTGATCGAGCGGCTGCTGGCCCACGAGTCCGTGATGCTCCAGCCGTTCCAGCGCGACGTCACCATGAGTGGCGAGGACTCGCTGATGGTGTTCGACGGGGCGTTCACGCACGCGGTCCGCAAGACGCCCAAGGCCGGCGACTTTCGCGTCCAGGACGACCACGGCGGCACCGCGAGAACGCACACTCCAACGGCCGATCAGGTCGAACTCGCCGAACGTGCGGTCGCCGCGTGCCGCCCGGCCCCCGCCTACGGCCGCGTCGACCTCGTTCGCGACAACCGGGGCGACCTGGCCGTCATGGAACTCGAACTCATCGAGCCGGAACTCTGGTTGCGTTACCACCCGCCCGCGGCCGACCAGTTTGCGAAGGCGATCGCGGACCGACTCGCACCGGGGAAGACGGATTCGTAGGGCCGGCACACCCGAACCCAACGCAGCAGAGAGAGCACGCGATCCGCCCATGGGACCCCTGACACGTCGCTAGCCGCCCCGCACTTCCGGCACCGCCCGGGGCCCGGCCCACCGGCCCGGCTGGCGAGCGTCGAGCGAGCCGCGGGGTCTGGATCGCGACAGGGCGCGCGGTAAAATGGCCCCACCCGGCGCCCCGCCGGGACGCCTGGATTTCGAGGGGGGTTCGACATGTTGCGAGCGTCTGTCGTCGCGGTGCTGGCGTTCGGCCTGGCGGCCCACGCCCAGCCCCAGAAGGTGAAGGCTCCCGAGGGGTGGAAGGAAGTCCGGTCCGAGGCCAAGGACTTCGCCGTGCTGCTGCCCGAGGAGTCGGACGAGTCGCGGGTCGAAGAGAAGGAGCAGGTGAGTCGCGGCTTGACCGCGACCAAGGGCGACGCCCGGTTCACGGTCAAGGTGTTCACCGAGCGGAAGGGCGGGAGGCAGAAGGAGGACTACCTGAAGGTGGTGCCGAACGACATCGACGTGGTGAAGGGGTCGATCAAGAAGGTGAAGCTCGGCACGATGGACGGGCTCGAGTACCAGAAGAAGGAGGCCGACAAGACGGTCTCGACGTACCGCGTGTACCGGTCGAAGGACGGGGCCACCATGGTGACACTGATCGTCTTCAACAGCGACAAGCTGAAGGCCGATGAGAAGGCCGCGTTCCTGGACTCGTTCCGGATCACCGAGCCGAAGCAGTGACCCCTGGTGCGTCGGTCTTGCCCTCCCCGCCCCGCTCCCGAATCGGCCGCTGACGGCCCTCCGGGTCAGGGGCGGGTGGTCCTGTACCCGTCTCGGAGCCGCCCAGCGACCGCGACGTGTGACGTGTGGGCAAACGACGGCGACCCACGGACAACTGGCACCTCGGTGCCGGCCGCCGGACTCACTTCTTCGACTTGTCGAACCGCTCGGCGAGCCACTTGAGTTGCTGCTCGGTCGGCGGCTTGCGGACCACCTCGACCTTCGGGAGCGCGTCCTTCAGTTTCGCGAGGTCGGCGTCGGAAATGTCCGTCTCGTCCAGGTTCAGCGTCTTCAGGTTCGGCAGCTTCGTGAGGTGCCGGAGGCCGGCCCACGTGAGCCGCGTCTCGGTGACCTTCACTTCCTCCAGCGACGGGCACCCCGCGAGCGCCTCCAGCGAGGCGTCGGTGATCCGCGTCGTGAACTGCGGGGCGAGCCACACCGACCGGAGCTTGCCCGCGCCCGCGAGCTTGGCCGTGCCGGCGTCGGTGTTCATCGTGTGCCACACCCGCAGGTCCCTCAGGTGCGGCAACTTCGCGGCCGCCTCCATCCCGGCGTCGGTGAACGGCGACCCGCCGCACCCGAAGCTCTCGAACTGCGGGAGTTCCGTGAGGTGAGCGAGCCCGGCCCCGGTGAACTCCTTCTTGTTCAGCTCGTGGAAGAACGTCATCTGCTTGAGCGCCTTCCACCCGGCCATGTGCTTCATGCCTGCGTCGGAGAACGTCGCGCCGTCGATCCCGACCTTTTCGAGGGCCGGCAGGTCCGCGAGCAGCGCGAGGGTCTCGTCGGTCAGCGGGCACTTGTTGTAGAGCGTGAGTTCCTTGAGCCCCTTGAACGCCCCGATGAGCTTGAAGTGCTCAGGCGTCAGCAGGTGCGACTCCTTGCAGAACACGCCGACGGCGGTGCCGGCCTTGTCGAACTTCACCTCGACCTTGGCGCCCTTGAGCGTCTCGGCGGCGGCCCGGTCGTCGGCCGCGGCGCTTGCGGGGAGAGCGAGCAGGAGGGCGATTGTTGCGGTTCGCATGTTCGGTCCGTGGGTGCGGTGGTGTGGTCAGTCGCGGGGCTTCCGGCGGGGCCGCTTCGAGGCCCGAGCGGCGGCCTTGGGTGCCGCGTCCGGGGCCGCGGCGGGGCCGGGGACGGTGGCCTCCCGCTTCAGGGTCGCGAGGAGCTTGCACAGCCCCTCGCCGACGTCTTCGCCGTCGCTGAACAGCGGCACGATCCCCCAACTGCCGAGGACGCGGGCCTGCACCGGGTTCGGCCGGCCCATGTACACGAACGTCTTCGGCCGGGCGTTCGCGTACGACGACCCGTGCCACAGCTTGTGGAGCCGGTACAGCAGGTAGCGCACGCTCACGTCCGAGAGGCTATAGCCGATGAACAGTGCAACCCGCCCCATTAAATCCGATTGCAGCTTCACGTCCAGCGGCGCGTCCAGCGCCAGCCGCTCGAAGTGGCTCGACTCGGTCAGCACGATCGAGCCGTCGTCCTCGAAGTCGCCGTGGAACTTGACGATCTGCGTGACGCCCGGGTCGACCCGGGTCATCTCGCCGATGTTCGACACCTTGATGAACGGGACCCCGGCCGCCTCGTGGGCGAGTTCCAGGTAGCGGTCGTAGTTGGTGGTGTAGATGAGCGGGAACCCCAGCTCGACGATGAGCCGGTGGATGTCGGACCGGCGGACCTTCTCGGCCGCGTCGCGGTGCCACTCGACGTCCATCCAGCTCCGCAGCGGGCCGAACGAGCCGGTCTGGATCGCGTAGAACTCGGCGAGCGTCTGGTCGTCGCCCATCTGCGCGAACTCGGTCGGGTCGATGCCCAGCTTCCCGGCGATGTGGGCGCTCAGTTCCCGCCACGACGGGATCCCGAGGTTCATGGACACGCCGGCCCCGACGAAGAGGAGGGCGCTGCGGTTGCGGATCGCGGTCACGAGTTCCTGCACTCTGGCCCCTCGCGGTTCGTGCCCGGACGGACTCTCTGTTGTCTCAATGTAAACGAAGAAAGCCCCCGCGGAGCGGGAGCTTTCACGGGCCGCCGGGCCGGCGCGGGCGGCTCACTTGTGCTCGCCGACGCCCTTCTCACCGAGGGAGGCCTTCGTGACCTCGACGCCGCGGCTCTCCAGCGGGGTCGACTGCCCGGTCCCCTGCGGGTCGGTCTCCTCCAGTTGCCGCGGGTTCCCCGGTGCGGCCGGGAACCCGTGGGTCGTGTCGACGTCGGCCGCGTCGCGGGCGCGCTCCTTGGCCACCGCCGGCGACGGCCTCCGGCTCCCCTCGAACAGCTCCTGCGGCTCGCCGCGGCTGTCGGACCTCGTTCCCCGCCCGTGCTCCACCGCCCCGCCCGACGGGTGGCTCCCCCCCGTCGCGGACAGCGAGTTGGTGCCGCCGGCCGGCATGCCGACGTTGGCCGGCGGGCGGTTCCCGCCCTGGGTGCCGCCCCGGAGTTCGTCCTGAGTGTCCCCCGGCGTGGCCGCCGGCGGGGTGTGATCGTGTGCCATGTGAGTTCCCTCGCGGGCGAGTTGCCTGACACCCTGTGAACAGAGTGGGTCGGAGCAATCGCGGTGCCGCCGGCGACCGACCTTCCCCCGATTCGGCCGGCCGCGGCACCGCGATTGCGGCTCCCTCACCCCAACCGTCCCCGCGGCCCACGAGCGGGACGAGACCATATCGCCCCGGGGGCACCATGACAGCCACGACGAAACACACTGGGTTGCGCGCACTCCTCGCCACGGCCGGCGGGGGACTCGTTGTCGCCGGGTTGCGGCGGCACTCGCTCCTGGCCCGGGCCGCCCTCACGCTCGCGGGCGGCGGGTTGATCCTCTCGGCGTTCCGCCAGGGGGGCTGCGCCGGCCCCGTCGGGATGAGTCGGTGCGAATCCCACCTCGCGTGCTACGGGGCCGGCGTGACCTCGGGCATCTACGACCAGGCCGCCCAGGAGGCCAAGGAGGAGCGACACCCGGCCGGAACACTCATCGAGGACATCGTGGACGAGGCGAGCGACGACTCGTTCCCGTGCAGCGACCCGCCCGCGTGGACCGCCCGCGGGAGCGATCGGCACCCGGTCTGATGGGCCGACCTCGGCGGGACGCTCCCGGACCGGCGTGTCGGGGAACGCAGCAACGCGGGTGCCGCGGCACCCGCGTTGCTGCGTTCCCCCCCGGCCCGGAGTACCCACTCCCACCCGAGGGACCAACGATGACGTCCGCGACCCTGACCGAGAGCCGGCACGAGGTGAAGACCCGCCTCCCCCGGAGCATCGATACCACCCCCCCGAAGCCGCTGGCCACGTTTCTGGGCCTGTTCAGTCTCGGCCTGGGACTGGCCGAGGCGCTGAAGCCCCGCGGCATGGCCGGCGCAACAGGCGTCCACTCGCCCAACCTCCTGCGGGCCTACGGCCTCCGCGAGATCGCGAGTGGGGTCGGCATCCTGGCGAGCCGCAACCCGGCCGTCTGGTTGTGGAGCCGCGTCGGCGGCGACGCGATCGACCTCGCGACCCTGGCGTCCGCGTACGGCGCGGCCGGCGAGCGCGACCGCAGCCGGATCATGGCCTCGGCCGTGGCCGTCCTCGGCGTCACCGCCCTCGACGTCCTGTGCGCCGCAGACCACACGTACGACCCGGTCGAGAACTGACCCGCCCCCGCCCGCACCCCACCCAACGATTTCGGAGAAGGCACATGAAGGCACTCTGCTGGCACGGCAAGGGCGACGTCCGATGCGACACGGTCCCGGACCCGAAGATCGAGGACCCGACCGACGTCATCATCAAGGTGACGTCCACGTGCATCTGCGGGTCCGACCTGCACCTGTACGACTTCTACCTCCCGGCGATGAAGCCCGGCGACATCCTCGGCCACGAGCCGATGGGCGTGGTCGTCGAGGTCGGCAGCGCGGTGACGAAGCTGAAGAAGGGCGACCGCATCGTCGTCCCGTTCGACATCGCGTGCGGCGAGTGCTGGTTCTGTCAGAAGGAACTGTACTCGTGTTGCGACAACACGAACCCGAACGCCAAGGTCGCCGAGGCGATGATGGGGCACTCCCCGGCCGGGCTCTACGGGTACAGCCACCTGACCGGCGGGTACGCGGGCGGGCAGGCGCAGTTCCTCCGCGTGGTGCGGGCCGAGGCGAACGTCCTGAAGCTGCCCGACGGCATCCCGGACGAGAAGGCGGTGTTCCTGTCCGACATCTTCCCGACCGGGTACATGGCGGCCGAGAACGCCGAGATCCAGCCCGGCGACACGGTCGCGGTGTGGGGGTGCGGGCCGGTCGGTCAGTTCTGCATCCAGAGCGCGTGGATGCTCGGGGCGGGCCGGGTGATCGCCATCGACCGCGTCCCCGAGCGGCTCCGGATGGCCGAGAAGTACGGCCGGGCCGAGGTCGTGAACATGGACCAGGTGACCGTGTACGACAAGCTCCAGGAGCTGACCAAGGGCCGGGGCCCGGACCGGTGCATCGACGCCGTCGGGTGCGAGGCCCACGGCACCGGGTACGTCGACGCGGTGATGGACAAGGGGAAGGCGATGGTGGGCCTGGCGACCGACCGGGCGCACGCGCTGCGGGAGGCGATCATGTGCTGCCGCAAGGCCGGCACCGTGTCCATCCCGGGCGTGTACATCGGGTTCCCGGACAAGATCCCGATGGGCGCGGCCATGAACAAGGGGCTGACGTTCAAGATGGGCCAGACCCACACCCAGCGGTACACCGGCAAGCTGCTGGAGAAGATCATGCGGAACGAGATCGACCCCTCGTTCGTCATCACCCACCAGTTGAAACTCGAGGACGGCCCCGGGGCGTACAAGATCTTCCGCGACAAGCAGGACGAGTGCATCAAGGTCGTCCTCAAGCCGTAGGGCGAAAGAAGCACGACACCCGAAGCACGAAATCCGAAAGGAAGTCCGCCGCCGGGTGTGACTTCCTTTCGGATTTCGTGCTTCGGATGTCGAACCGACTGAACCCGGGTGCGGGCGGGGGTGTCCGTGCGGTGCCACACGGAGCCCCGCATGTACCCCAGTCGCACCCGGGCGGCCGCCATCGCCCGCGACACGCTCGACGTCCTCGCCGCCGGCCGGTACGCCAACCGCGCCGGCGCGACCGTTTTCATCCGCGACCACCTCGAAGCGGCGGTTCGGGGCACCGTCTCGTACCCGCCCGACGAGTACCCCCCGCCGTTCGCGGCCGTCGGCCGCCCGACCGCGTTCGAGGTCGTGAACGACACGGCCCTCGAAGCGTGCCGCGCGCTCGTCGCCGCGGGGCTCAACCCGGTCGCGCTGAACTTCGCGTCGGCCCGGCGCCCCGGCGGCGGGTTCCTCGGCGGCGCACGGGCGCAAGAGGAGTCGCTGTGCCGGGCGAGCGGGCTGTACCCGTGCATCAACGGCAACGCGATGTACCGGTTCCACGCGACGCTCCCGGGCGGGTGGTACTCGAACTACGCGATCTACTCGCCGGCCGTGCCGGTCATCAAGGACGACGCGGGCGAACTGCTCGACGAGCCGTACCGGTGCGCGTTCGTGACCGCCCCGGCGGTGAACGCCGGCGTGATCCGCGACCGCGACCGCGGGCCGATCGCCGACGAGATGCGGGACCGGATCGACAAGGTGCTGGCGGTCATGGCGGGCCACGGGCACGACGCGGCCGTCCTCGGCGCGTGGGGCTGCGGGGTGTTCAAGAACGACCCGGAGGTGGTCGCGCAGCACTTCGCGAAAGCCCTCCGCGGCCGGTTCCAGGGCGCGTTCGCGAGGGTCGTGTTCGCGGTCCTCGACTCGTCGGCCGACCGGCACTTCATCGGCCCGTTCGCCGAGCGGTTCGGAACCGGGTAGGGCCGTTCCGGGGCGGGCCTGCGGATTTGGGCGAGCGGGGGACGTCAGTCCCCCGGTAGGTGAGAATGACAGTTCTACCGGGGGACTGACGTCCCCCGCTCGCCAAGCAAGACGCCCAAATCCACAGGGGCATCCCCGTACCGTGTTCGGATTGCACCGCCGGGCCGCGGTGGTTTAGCATGCCGCGGATTCCGACTCACGGCCACGGAGGGCGCGCCATGCCACGGCGGATTGTTCTCGCACTGTCTGTTCTCGCGGCGATCGGGCTGACCGTCGCGGCGATGCCCCAGCCGCCCGCCGCGCCCCCCGCCGAGCCCGCCCCGCCCCGCGCGCTTCCGGGGATGGCGACCACCCCGGTACCGCAGCCGCAGCCGGCGCGGGAGGTTGCGGAGGCGCCGCTCAACCTGTTCGAGCCGCTCAGCGCGTACCCGCACCAGACCCAGGCGGCCGTTCGCGCCGTCCTCCTCGCGGGGAACTGGATGACGCGCATGAACCAGTCGCAGGGGCGGTTCACGTACGGGTACGACCCGGCGCTGCGGCAGGCGCTGCCCGGCGACCACGACCTGCGGCAGGCCCGCGGCGCGCTCGGGCTGGCGCAGGCGGCCCGGTTCACCGGCGACGAGAAGCAGGCCGCGATCGCGAGCCAGGCCGTGCTGACGCTCCTCGCCGCGACCCGGCCCGACCCGGCCGACGCGAACTGCCGCGTCCCGGTCCACTCCTCGGTGCTGTGCAACCGCGTCGGGTTCGCGGCCACCGTCGCGCTCGCGGTCTACGAGCTCCCTGCGGCCGACCCGAAGTTGCTCGGCGAGGCCGAGCGGCTGTGCGAGTTCCTCCGCCGCCAGTGCCGGCCCGACGGGTCGGTCCACTACACCGACAACCCGACCGACGACCCCACGAAGACCGACCCCGAGGGGGTAAACGAGTACCCCGGGCTGGCGCTCCAGGCGATCGCCGCGAGCAGCCGCGTGAAGCCGGCGGCGTGGAAGACCGAGGCCGTGAAGAAGGGCGGCGAGCACTACCGGGCCGCGTTCCGCGCCCGCCCGCACCCGCTCCTCGCCGCGACGGTCGCCCCGGCCCTCGCCGAACTGTACGTCCAGACGAAGCTGCCCGACGCGGCCGCCGGCGTGTACGAGTTGAACGACTGGCTGTGCGGGATGCAGGTCCCGGGGAACGACGCGCGGGTGCCGCAGTGGGCCGGCGCGTTCCGCGGCGTCACGGCCGGCCGCGTGACCGAGGCCGCGCCCGGCCCGGAGACCGGGGTGTACGTTCAGAGCCTCGCGTACGCGTGCGTCGTGACGCGCCTGACCCCGGACCTCGACCGGCACGCGAAGTACAAGGCCGCGGTCGGCGACGCGGTGCAGTTCCTCACCGGGCTGCAGTACAGCGAGGCGAACACCCGGCACTTCGAAACCACGTTCCGGGCGAACATGCTCATCGGCGGGTTCCACGTCTCGCCGCTCGACGGCGACCTGCGGATCGACGCCACGGGCACCGCTTTATCGGGGCTCGTGCGGTACCTCGGCTCCGGTGCCGAGAAGTGACACCAAGTCCGATTGATTCGTGGCTGTTCTGTAGCCGGCCTCTGTGAGGCCGGGCCTCGGGGAGTCCCTCAAGCACCGGCCTCACAGAGGCCGGCTACAGATCGCAATCAACCGGCCTCGGTATGACCTGCACCCGGCCCGCGGTCGCCCCACACGGAGGTTTCCCGATGCGCGCCCTGCTGTGTGCCGCCCTCGCGCTCGCCGTTCTCCTCCCGGCGACGGCGCAGGACAAGCCGGACGAGCTGGTGAAGGCCGCGGTGACCGCCGCGGGCGGGGCCGAGGCGCTCGCCAAGTACCCGGCCGGCCGCGCCGCGGGGAAGGGGACGCTCTTCTTCCCGACCGCCAACCGCGAGTTCACGTTCGAGCACGCCCACCACACGCCCGGCCGGTTCCGGTCCCGGGTCACCTGCGAGGCCGACGGCGGCCCGGTCGAGTTCCTCCAGGTCGTCGACGGGGCGAAGGCGAGGCAGCGGATCAACGGCCGGGCGGTTCCGCTGACCGACGCGGGTGTCCGCGACCTCCAACTCGCGGTACTCTTAAATGAGGTGGCCCAGTTGGCCCCGCTGACCGCGGACCGGAAGTTCGTGCTGCGGGCCGACCGGCAGCTCCGCGGGCCGGACGCCACGGGGCTCGTCGTGCTGGTCCGCGGGTTCCCGGACCTGCGGCTCGCGTTCGAGCGCTCGACCGGCCACCTGACGCGGGTCGCGCACCGGAGCGTCGACCCCGAGACCGGCCGAGAGGGCGACCTCGAAACGACCTTCTCCGAGTTCAAGGAGGTCGCCGGCCTCGTCCGCCCGACCCGCTCGGTCGTGACCCGCGACGGCCGCAAGGTCGCCGAGATCGTGGTCGAGAAGTTCACGCCCCTGGAGCGGATCGACCCGGACGCCTTCGCCCTCCCCGACTGACCCGACCCCGGTGCCGCTGGGGTCGCCCGAGACGCCAGCCATGCCGCCGATTCAGTTCGTGGTCGACCGCCGGGAACACAACAAGACGCTCGCCGCCGCGCTCAAGATGCGGTACGGGCTGAGCTGGTCGCAGGCCAAGCGGCTCGTCGAGGGCCGGCACGTCAAGGTGAGTGGCCAGGTCGAGCCCAACGTGGACCGGCGGCTCCAGCTCGGCAAGCGGATCGAACTCGCGGCCGGGTCCATCGAGCTGCCGCCCGAGGAGCGGAAGCGGCTCGCCGACAAGGCCCAGAAGAAGGCGCAGAAGTCCGCGAAGAAGCCCGCCCCCCCCGCGAAGGCCGGCAAGAACGCGGCGAAGAAGGCGCCCCCGGCGGTCCCGGTCCCGGGCCTGCCCGCGTCCGTGATCGTGTACGCGGACGACGCGGTGGTCGTCGCGAACAAGCCGGCCGGGCTGACCACGATGCGGCACAAGGACGAGGCCGAGGAGTTCGGCTCGCGCGCGCAGAAGTTCCTGCCCAAGACGCTCTCCGACCTGCTCCCGGTCGCGGGCGGCGCGCCCGGCCCGACGCGCCCCCCGCGCCACCCGCGCGCCCGCCCCACCCGCGGGCAAGCCGCTCACCGCGGTCCACCGGATCGACCGCGACACGAGCGGCCTCGTCGTGTTCGCCCGCAGCCGGGCCGCTGCCGAGCACCTCACCCAGCAGTTCCGCAAGCACACGGTCGAGCGCACCTACGTCGCGCTGACGCGGGGCGTCCCCGCCTCGAAGCGGATCGACTCGGTGTTCGTCGACGACCGCGGCGACGGCCGCCGGGGCAGCGCGACGGGCGCGGCGGCCGGCGGCAAGCGGGCCGTCACGCACGTCCGCGTGACCGACGCACTCGGGACGCACGCGCTGGTCGAGTGCCGGCTCGAAACGGGCCGCACGCACCAGGTCCGCATCCACCTGGGCGAGAACGGCACGCCGCTGTGCGGGGAGAAGGTGTACGACCGGCCGCTCAACGGCCAGCCGGCCGCGGACGACACCGGCGCGAAGCGGCCGATGCTCCACGCCGCCCGGCTCGGGTTCGTCCACCCGGTCAGCGGCACCGCCCTGAGCTGGGAGGTGCCGCCGCCCGCGGACTTCGAGGCGCTCCTGACCGAGTTGCGCCAGAAGGCGACGTGAGCCGATTCCGATGGATCGTTCCCGCTCTGTAGCCGGCCTCTGTGAGGCCGGGCGTAGGCGATTCCCACAGGCCAGGCCTCACAGAGGCCGGCTACAGAACGGAGAGCGATCACCTCGATCTCGTATCACAAAGGCCGGTTCCAGCAAGCAATCAATCTAACCTGGTGTGAGCTACGCCGCGGCGACCGGCTCCGGCGCGTCGGCGCCGCGCCCGGGGGCGGGTTGCTGCGGCACGGCGACGACCGCCGAGGTCCGCACCCGGCCCGCCAGCACGAGCGACACGAGCGTGAACAGCACCGCCACCAGCCCCACGGCCGGGAAGCCGGTCATGGTGCCGTCGGCGTGCTTGGTGACGAGCGACCCGGCGACCAGCGGCGCGATCCCGGTCGAGAGGTGCTGCACGGCGGTGTTCAGGCTCATGAACGCGCCGCGGTTCTGCGGCCGCGCCGCACCGAGCAGCATGGCTTGGGCCGGCACCATTCGACCCGCTGCACTCACCATGAACAGGCTGAACGCGGCGGCCCCGACCCATAGCGGGCCCGGGGGCAGGTTCGTCACGACGAGCGCCGCAATCATGGTGATCGCGCCGAGCACGCGGAACAGCGTGAGCCGCGGGAACCGGTCGGCCATGCGGCCCACGAACCCCATCCCGATCAGCGTGAACACCCCGGCCGCGCAGTACAGCACGGCCATCTCGTTCTCCGTCCACCCGTTCAGGGTCGAGAAGTACGGCGCGATGAACGAGGCCACGGTGAACGTGCCCAGCGCCAGGAAGAAGCTGAACGCGAACGCGCGGCGGTGGTTGGGTTCGGCGGCCACGGCCCGGAACTCGGCCCAGGTGCCGCCCCGAACGTGTGCGAGGTGCCCGCGGACCTGCGGCAGGCGCACCGCGGCCAGCACCCACACGACCGCACTCAGGGCCGCCAGCACGACGAACGGAGCCCCGCGGCCGAAGTGGTCGGCGAGGACGAGGCCGATCGGCAGCCCGACGATGCTCGCGACCGCGAACGCCGACGTGAGCGCCCCCGTCGCCCGGCCCCGCTTCTCGGCCGGGAACACGTCGCCGATCACGGCCATGATCGACACGGAGGCCAGCCCGCCGAACACGCCCGCGAGGGTCCGCGCCACCAGGAGCCACACGTAGCTCGGGGCGAGGCCGCACAGGAGCGTGCTGAGCGCGAACCCGCCGTACATGCTGAGCAGCACGGACCGGCGGTCGAACCGGTCCATCGCGAGGCACCCGACGAAGCTCGCGACGCCGGCCGCGATCGCGTACACTGCCACGATCCACCCGAACTCGGTCGGCCCGATGTCGAGTTCCGCCATCAGCCGCTTCCCGAGCGGCATGATGATGACGAAGTCGACCATGTGCGTGAACTGGATGGCGACGAGCACGAGGATCAGCGCCCACTCCCCACGGGTGATCTTCGGCGGCGTGCGACGCGGGGGCGGTGCGGCTTCGGACATCTCGACGTCTCTCCGGGACCGGGCGACAGAGGGATACCACACTTCCCGTGCCGAATTACATGGCAGTCGGGAGAGGGGAGAGATGGGCGTGGGAACTTGCGGGTTCGCGCGCCGGTTACGCCTCCGCCACCGGGATCGGGAGCACCTCGAACAGCGGGTGCGCCACGAACAGTTCCCAGGCCGCGTCGCGCTGCTCGGGCGTCACCTCGTCCTGGCACAGGTCCCACCACTCGCGCCACAGTGCCGGTCGGAGGCTCATCGGCCACGGCAGCGGCGGCCCGAGCGCCGCGACGGCTTCAACGAAGTGCCCCTCGGACAGTCCGGCCAGTTCCGGCGGGAACACCTGGAACGGGTTCATTGTCGCATGGGCCCGGGCGGTCAACTCGTCGCAATGCGCCGCGGCGCTCGCGCGGTCGGCGAACACGCGAACGGGCACGCGCGCCCGGGTGTCGCGGCCGCGGGCGTCGTGGCTCGCGAACCCGCTCGGGTCGATCGCCCGCCGCTGGACGAGAAACCCCGACGGCTCGCCGGAGCCGATCTCGCCGCGGACCTTGAGCACCTCGTAGAAGACGGTCTCGGCCGGGTCGCGGGCGCGGGAGTTGTACCCGAGCCGCTGGCCGTACCCGTACACCCACCACTCGAACTGCTCGGCCTCGCGGCGGTCCGCGTTCAGCCGGTCGCACCGGACCCGGGCGTCCCGCTCGCGGCGGAACAGGGCGTGCGGCATCCCGCCCTCGCGCACCGCGGTGCGGTCCCGGTTGCCCCGCTCCACGAAGCTGATCTCGACCACCAGCCGCAGCGGTTCGCGGTCGACCTCCTCGGCGACGTCGAAGTACCGGACCTTGTCGAGCCCCTGCCAGGCGTGGTGCAGTTGCTCCTCGCTCCAGGTGTGCGAGAAGGCGTCCCACCACTCGCGCCAGTCGCGGTGGCGGAGCTGCTCGACGGGCGGGTCGATGCCCGTGTCGAGGAGCCAGTCGTGGAGCCGGGGCGCGTCGAGGGACGACTGGAAGTACAGCGCCGCGCCGCCGAACCGGAACGGGTTCTCGCCGCGGCGGGCGTCGGCTTCGAGCTGGCGGCGGTGCCCCTCGGCCGCGTCGAACGTGTCGAACGCGAGGATCTCGGACGCGGTCGGGAGCCGGCGGGTGTAGTGGTCCCCGTGCGGGGCCTGGTGCCACCCGAGCCGGCGAACGATGAACTGCGGGTCGGCGTCCATGTGCCACTTCTGTGCTCGATTGAAGCCTTCGCCTCACGCGGGCCGCCACGGAGTGCGGCCCCTACAGATCCGCTTGGTTCGTAGGGGCCGCCCTCCGCGGCGGCCCGCCAACCGCCGATGAGTTCAACCGAGCACCACTTCTGCGGTTGGGACCGGGCTCAGCGCCGGTGGTTCCACTCGGGGTTCGCGTACTTCTCGGCCCGGATCTCGGGCACCCGGGCGAGTTCGGCGGCGGTCCACTCGCCGGGGCGGACCTCGGCCCCGCACTCGGCCGCGAACCGGGCCGCGAGTTCCGCCGCGAACTGGTCACCCGTGACCGGGGTGCCCGCGGCGAGGTCGTTGATCCCGGGCAGCTCCGGTGCGTACTCGCTCCGGTGCAGCAAAAGGCTGCCGTGCTGGAGCAGCGCCCCGTGCTGCTTCCGCTGCGCGCTGCCCGCGACCTTCGACCCGTTCACGGCGAGGTCGCCGGGGGTGTGGTGCAGGAAGCACAGCACGTCGCCGAGCTTCTGCTCCGCGCCGCACACGACCAGCTTCGACTGCACGCCGCGCTCCGCCACGACCGCCCGCACGAGGCGGTGGAACCGGCAGATCCACGACTCGGGCGACGTCGGGGCGCTCGCGGGGAGGGCGAAGCTGTACGTCAACTCGTGGTGGTGCACGATGGTCGCGCCGCCGGTCGAACGACGGACCCACGCGAGGGCTTCGAGGTTCGGCGTGCGGCGGACCTCGGCCGGCTGGAAGTACCCGAGCGACACGGTCGGTGAGCTCCAGGCGTAGAACCGGAGCGACGCGACGCCGGTGTCGCGGGCGGTTTCGAGCAGCGCCTCGTCGGCGGCCATGTTCGTCGGCCCGTCGGCCGCGGCGAACGGGAGCAGGCGGATGTGGTTCATCCAAGAATTATAGGGCCGCCGCCGCCGGAACCGGTGCCGGGCGGCCGTCACACTCCTTGCGTTGCTCCCGCCGACCCCACCGAGTACGCTGAGCGGACATGAGTACGTCCCGCATCCACATCGCGGCGTCGAGCGGCGACCGGGCACCGCAACACGACGGGGGCGGGCCCGCGTCGGTGCTACCAGCCGCCGTCCGTGAACTCGCCGCACTGCCGCCCGCCGACCAGCTCTCCCTCGCCCGCAACCACATGCGCGCCCGGTGGGCGAGCGGCAACCTCGTTCCGACCGAGGCGTACCTCGACGCGCTCCCCGCCCTCGCCGAGCACGCCGCCGACCTCGCGCTCCAGGAGTTCGTGCTGACCGCCGAGCACGGCGTGGTGCCGGACCTCGACACGTTCGCGGCCCGGTTCCCGGCGGTCGCGGACCGGCTCCGCGGCCTCATCGAGCGGTGGGGCGCGCTCGCCGAAGGGGCGGGGCCGGACCGGGCCGCGGCGGGCGACCTCGTCGGGTACGAGATTCTGGGCGAACTCGGCCGCGGCGGCATGGGCGTGGTGTACAAGGCCCGGCACCGGCGGCTCAACCGGCTCGCGGCTCTCAAGATGATCCTCGGCGGGGCGCGGGTCGGGCCGGCCGAGCGGCTGCGGTTCCTCGCCGAGGCCCAGGCGCTGGCCCGGCTCAACCACCCGCACATCGTCCGCGTGTACGAGTCGGGCGAACTCGACGGGTGCCCGTACATCGCGCTCGAACTCATCGAGGGCGGGAACCTCGCGGACCGGCTCGGCCGCGGGCCGATGGCCGACCGCGAGGCGGCCGGGGTGCTGGAGGTGCTCGCGTGGGGCGTGCAGGCCGCGCACGCCGCCGGGGTGGTCCACCGCGACCTGAAGCCGAGCAACATCCTGCTGCGGGCCGACGGGAGCCCGGTCGTCACCGACTTCGGGCTCGCGAAGAACCTCGAGGTCGAGGGGATGACGCACTCGGGAACGGTCCTCGGCACCCCGGCCTACATGGCCCCCGAACAGGCGCAGGGCCGGACCGACGTCGGCCCCGCGGCCGACGTGTACGCGCTCGGCACGATGCTCTACGAGTGCCTGACAGGGCGGACCCCGTTCCAGGGCACGAGCATGGAACTGGTGCTCGCGCAGGTCATGGACAAGCCGCTGCCGCTGACGCACCTCCGCCGCGACCTCGACCCGGCGCTGGAGGCGGTCTGCTTGAAGTGCCTGGAGAAGGACCCGGCGGCCCGGTACGCCACCGCCGCGGACCTCGCGACCGACCTCCGCGGGTTCCTCGCCGGCGGCCGGGTCGCGGCCGCGGTCGTGGACAAGGAGCAGTGGTTCGTGCTGTGGGCCAAGCGGTCCGGGTTCGAGCTCCTCGGCGACCTCGGGGCCGGGGGCAGCGGGAGCCGCGTGTACCGGGCGCGGCAGGCCCGGCTCCGCCGCGAGGTGGCGCTGAAGGTCGCCCCCGCGTCGGCGGGCGAGGGGCAGGCCGCGATGGAGCGGCTCGAGCGGCAGGCCGTGATCGCGTCCGAGGTGAAGCGGCACTACCACGCGGCCGGCCGCGCCGCCCCGCCCGTCGTCGTCGACGTGTACGACCTCGGCGAGCGCGACGGGCTCGTGTACTGCGCGATGGAGTACGCCCCCGGCGGGAGCCTCGCGGCCGTGCTGGAGCGGGTCGCGCCGGCCGACCGCACCCCCCGCGAGGCCGCCGAGTTGGTGCTGAAGGTGGCGGCGTCGCTGGCCGCGCTCCACGCGCTCGGCCACGCGCACGGGAACCTCTCCCCGGGCAACGTCCTCTTCACCGGCGACGGCCGCGCCACGTTCACCGACCTGTCCCGCAAGCCGAGCATGGCGACAGAGGACGTGCTCGGGGTCGGCCGGTTGCTCTATCACCTCCTCACGGGCCGCGCGCCGGACGCCGGGCGGGTCGTCCCGCCGGGGAAGTTGCGGCTCGACGTTCCCGCCCGGCTGGAGGCGATCTGCGTGACGTGCCTCGACGCGAACCCGGCCCGCCGCTACCAGGGCGGGGCCGACCTCGCCGACGCGCTGCAGACGTTCCTGCGCGAGACGCAAGCGGCACCGGGCCCGGTCGCGACCCCGACCGACCGCGGCGTCCCGCCCGGGTACTCGCACATCGAGCCGCTCGGCGACACGCGGCTCGGCCGGCTCGTCAAGGCCCACACCCCGGGCGGCGACACGGTCACCCTCCACCAGATCGACCTCGCCCGGCTCACCCCGAAGGCCCGCGTCCACCTCAGCAAGACGCTGCACCTCGCGGCCAAGGTGCGGCACCCGAACATCCACGCGACGCTCGGCATCGAGGATCACGGCGGGTGGCTCACGGTCGTCCAGGAGTACCTCCCCGGCGGCACGCTGACGCGGCGGCTCGCGAGCGGCCCGCTGACCGCCGCGGACGCGGCGGCGCTGGCGGCCACCATCGCCGACGCGGTCCACCACGCGCACCAGCACGGGCTGTTCCACGGCGACCTCGACTCGGACAAGGTCCTGTTCGCCGCGGACGGCTCGCCGCGGGTGACCGACTTCCGGATCGCCGCGACCGCCGGCACAGGCAGTGCGACCCCGCAATCCGGCGTGCTCGACGTGCAACTCGAGACCCGGGCCGGGTACAAGCCGCCGGAGTACATGCTCCGCGAGCCGATCCTGTTCACGCCGGCCGCCGACGTGTACGCGCTCGGGGCGCTGCTCGCGGAGATGCTCATGGGCGTCCCGCCCGACGGCGTGTTCGGTAACCGCGCCGGGCTGCCGGACCGCAAGTGGATCGGGCTCCACCAGGCCGCGGCGCAGGCGCGGCGGACCGCGACCCCGCCCGGGTCGCTGACCCGGGTGTGCAAGCGCGCGATGGAGTGGCACCCGAAGAAGCGGCACGCGACCGCGGCGCAGTTCGCCGCCCACGCCCGCGGCGGCCGCGTCGCGGGGGAGGGGTGGCTCGCGTGGGTGTTCGGCGGGTGACGCGGGGCGAAGGAGTCCGACGATGACCGAGGGAACCAGTCCGCCGATTGACTTCGTGCGCCAGAGCCGGGCGCACCTCGACTCGCTGCGCGCCGCCGGGGTGACGTTCGTCCCCCGCGGCGCGCCGCTGGAGATCGCACCCGCCCCCGCCGCGGTGCCGGAAGTCGAGGCCGAACCCGCCCCGCCGCCGGACCCGCTCGCTGAGCGCAAGCGCGAGTTGACCGTGCTCGCCCGCGAGGTCGCCGGGTGCAACCGGTGCGAGGGGCTGTTCTCGACGCGGACGCAGACCGTCTTCGGCGTCGGCCCGACCGACCCCGACGTCGCGTTCGTCGGCGAGGCCCCGGGGGCCGACGAGGACCGCACCGGCGAGCCGTTCGTCGGCAAGGCCGGGCAGTTGCTCACGCGGATCATCAACGGGTGCGGGTTCAAGCGCGAGGAGGTCTACATCTTCAACACGCTGAAGTGCCGGCCGCCGGGGAACCGCACGCCGACGCCCGAGGAGTGCGACAACTGCCGGCCGTTCTTCGAGCGGCAGTTCGACCTCGTGCGGCCCCGGCACGTCGTCGCGCTCGGCGGCACCGCGGCCAAGAGCCTGCTCAACACCAGCACCGGCATCACGCGGCTCCGCGGCAAGCTGTACGAGTTCCGCGGGGTGCCGCTGGTCTGCACGTTCCACCCGTCGGCGCTGCTCCGCGACGAGTCCGGGGCGATGAAGCGCGACGTGTGGGAGGACATGAAGCTGTTATTGCGGACGATGGGCCGCGAGGTCCCCACCGTGAAGAAAGCGTAGTGGAGGGGCCGGTGCTCTGGGGGGAGCCCGGGAGGCACGCGGTGTTGGGTGGGAGTTGATCTCTTGTTGGGTGGGGCAGGCATTCTTGCCTGCCTCCAAAAGCTTCCGGAGGCAGGCATTCTTGCCTGCCCCACCACAACCGACTGGCGGGCGTCACGCGAACGCGAGCAGCGCCGAGAGCTCGCCGCTGCCGAGCGGGTTCACGAACTCGCACCCGTGGAGCCAAAGGCCGGCGCTCTCGGCCCTCACGCGGACCACGCGGATCGCGTACTTGCTCGGCACCGCCGACGGCTCGTCGGCCAGTTCGATCGTCAGCTCGGTCCCGGCCTCGAACCGCCTGGCCAGGAGCACGCCGAGACCCGTCATCGACACGTCGCGGACGACCAGCGGCCACTCCTCCTCGATGGCGTTCCCGTTGCCGAACCCGCCCGTGTCGACGGTCGCGCTGGTGCCGACCCCGAGCTTGTGGCGGATCGACGCGCGGCGGTTGTTCGGGCTGAAGTCGCGGGTGAGCGGGGCGGCCGGGGTGATTTCGAGGTCCTCGCCGTCGAACGACGGGCGGGCGGTGAGGTACTTGAAGAACGCGAGGCACGACTCGGGCCGCAGGGCCGGCTTGGGGTTGAGGGCCGCGTAGATGGCCCGGTCCACCCACTCGCCGATCTCGGGCCGCACCGCCCGGGCCGACGGGATCTCGCCCTGGAGCTTCTTGCTCAGGATCGCCAGCGGCCAGCTCGCCTCGAACGGCACCTTGCCGGTCACCATGTTGTAGAGCGTCGCGCCGAGCGAGTACACGTCGCACAGGGGCGTCGCCGCCTTGGCCTCGCCGAACTGTTCCGGGGCCATGTAGTTCGGCGTGCCCAGGACCGCGACGTGCTGCGTCAGGTTCTGGTCGTTGTTGTAGTCCTTGGCCAGCCCGAAGTCGGTGAGCTTGGCGCGGCCGTCGGGCAGCATCAGGATGTTGTCGGGCTTCACGTCGCGGTGGACGATCTGCCGCTGGTGCGCGTAGTGCAGCGCCTGGACGATCTGCGTGATGATGCGGATCGCCTCGTCCTCGGCGAGCGGGCCCGTCTTCTCGATCCGCTCGGCGAGGCTCGTCCCGAGCACGTACTCGTAGACCAGGAAGCTGGTCGAGCCGTCGGTCTCCATCGCCAGCGCGCGGACGATGTTCGGGTGCTCGAGTTGCGTCGAGGCGCGGAACTCCTGCGCCAGCCGGTGGTGCTGGGTCGGGTTCTCGTACAGGGTCGAGCGGAGCACCTTGACCGCGACCGGGAGGTCCGTCGTGAGGTCGCGGGCGCGGTACACCGTGCCGGTCGCGCCGGTGCCGAGGGGCTCGAAGCACTCGTACCGCGTCGTGTGCGGGGGCGGGGTCGGCTTCAGCTCGCGGGTCGACATTCCGGGGGCTCCGGGGCACGGGGCGGGGGCGCGGGTCACCGGGATGCGAGTCCGGTGCCGCCGGTCGGGTCGGTCCGCCGGTCGGGCGTGGCCGGCCGCGCCCCGATCCGGTCGTGGTCGACCTTGCCCGTCAGCTCGTCGTACACGTGCTTCACGTTGTCCTTGTTCATCTGCGGGCCGGCGACGTCCACCCCGGTCCACTCCTTGTACCACGGGAAGTCCAGCGCGGCGGTGATCTCGGCGACCGACTTCTTGTCGTTGATGCCCTTCTGAACGGCCGCCCGCAGTTCGGTGAAGTACCGCTTCTCCTGGGCGATCAGGTCCTTGCGCCGCGGCTTCCCGTGCCCGGGGCAGATGACGTCGACGTCGAGCTTCTCCATCGCTTCGAGGCACTTGATCCAGCTCGCCGAGTTCGAGTGGCCCATGTAGTTGAACGCGCCGTTCACGCAGGCGTCGCCGGTGCAGAGGACCTTGTGCCTCGGGAGGTACGCGACGGCGTCGCCGGCCGTGTGGCTGTGCCCGAACGCCCGGAACACGACGTGCTGCGTGTCGTCCTTCAACTCGTACGTGTCGTCGAAGACGATGTCGGCCTGCTTCAGTTCGTTCTCCTTCACGTCCTTGCGGTCCTTGGCGGCGTCCTCCCACTGCTTCGGCCCGCTCGCCTTCAAGAGCCGGGCCGTCTGCTTGCTGGCGATGATCTGCGCGCCCTCCTTGGCCCACACGCAGTTGCCGTAGGCGTGGTCGCCGTGGTGGTGGGTGTCGAGGACGTACTTGATCGGCTTCTTGGTCGTCTTCTTGATGTCGGCGATGACGTCGGCGGCCTCCTTGGGGAAGTTCGCGTCGATCACCAGCACGTAGTCCTTGAAGACGACCCAGACGTGGTTGCTGCCGCCGAACGGCACCTTGGGGTCGCTGGCCGAGATCGACGAGTACCGGAAGAACACGCCGGGGGCGAGTTCCTTCACGTCGTTGAACTGCATTTCGGGGATGGGGAGCTGCTTCGCCCCTTCGGCGGGCTTCTCCGCGGCCAGGACGGCGAGAGCGAACGCGCCCCCGGCGGCGAGGAAGAGTGCGAGTCGCTTCAGCATCGGGGCGTGCTCGGTGAGTGGGCGGTTCAGATGAGCGTACCCCGCAGTCGCGCAAAAAGAAAGCCCCAGGCGTGTCGCCCGGGGCGTTCTCGTGTCATCGGCGAGGCGGGGTCCGTTACCCGCACGGTGGTGCTAATCCCTCACCTGTGCGCTCGCGTTCACCGCCTGCCAATATTAGAGAGGTTCGAGGTCGAGAAGATTCCGACTGTTCATCGGTCGCTTCGCCGGTCGAACCCCGCTGGATCAGTACCGGCTGCCGCCGCCGCCGTAGCCGCCGCGGCTGCCGCCGCCGCCGCCCGCACCGCCGCCGTAGCCGCCGCGGCTGCCGCCGCCGCCCGCACCGCCGCCGTAGCCGCCACCACCGCCGCCGCCACCCGTCCGGGGCCGCTCTTCGCGGGGCTTGGCCTCGTTCACGGTCAGGGTGCGGCCGCCGAGCTGGGCGCCGTTCATGGCGGCGATCGCCTCGTCACCGCCGCTGTGCATCTCGACGAACGCGAACCCACGGCTGCGGCCGGTCTCGCGGTCGCTGACGATCTGCGCGCCGAGGACGGTCCCGTACTGGGAGAACGCCTGGACCAGTTCGTCGCTGGTGGTCTGGAACGAGATGTTCCCAACGTACAACTTCTTCGACATTGAAACTTCCTCACCCGGGCCTAAAGCCCGGCGACACTAACGGTGCGCGGAAATCCCGCGCGGGAGAACAGGGGCGGACGACTTCGGGCCGGCTCGCCCGGGACACTCACCGCTGCCATGTGGCAGTGTGCGCGCGTACCGGGCGACGAGGGCGGTTCCTCTGCGGCGTTACCAGCTTGACTGTCTTGGAGGCTGTGAGGGGTAGCTCAGAGTCAGAAGACCAAGAAGGGTCGAAGCGAGATAGCGGCAAAGCGATTCGTAGCTCCTGAGCGAGTGGCACTCGCCACCCGTCACTAAGATCATACGCGCGATTCGAGAAAATAAAAAGCCCGAAATCGTCGAGATTGCGAGTTTCGCGATTGAGATTTCGAGTTCCGCGGGTTAGGCCGGGTCCGCCGCGTGCGTGCCCTTGTGAACTCGAAACCTGGAACGCGAAACTCGCACCCCCCGCGTCACCCCCGAACCGGGGTCGGGTACTCGCCGGGCGCGGCGGTCCGTTCGAGCCGCCGGCCCTCGCGGACCACGACCACCGGGGCCGGGACGCCGACCGGGTGCTGCGTCAGCGTCCGCTGGAGGTCGTCGATGCTCGTCACCGGCTTCCCGGCGAACCCGACGATCACGTCCTCGATCCACAGGCCCGCGGTCTGCGCCGGGCCGTCCTCTTCGAGCATCACGATCTCGATGCCGGTCTTCTGGTCGAGGCCGTACCGCGACCGCAGGTCCGGCGCGAGCGGCACCTGCCGGGCGTGCAGCCCGAGGTAGCCGCGGACCACGCGGCCGTGCCGGAGCAGTTGCGGGAGGATCGCCTTCGCCGTGTTCACCGGCACCGCGAAGCAGATGCCCTGCGCCGGCTGGATGATCGCCGTGTTGATGCCGACGACGCGGCCGTGCGAGTCGACGAGCGGCCCGCCGCTGTTCCCGGGGTTCAGCGCCGCGTCGGTCTGGATGACGTTGTCGACGAGGTGCCCGGACACGCTCCGCAGCGTGCGGCCGAGTGCCGAGATCACCCCCGCGGTGACGGTGGACTCGAACCCGAGCGGGCTGCCGATCGCGACGGCGAGCTGGCCGACCTTGAGCTTCGCCGAGTCGCCGAGCGACGCGAACGGGAACGTGTTCCCCTCGACCTGCACGACGGCGAGGTCGGTCCACGGGTCGTTGCCGACGACCCGGCCGGTGAGTTCCGAGCCGTCGTTGAGCCGCACGCGAACCGTGTCGCTGCCCTGCACGACGTGGTGGTTCGTGAGCAGGAAGCCGTCCGGCGTGAACAGCACGCCCGAGCCGCTGCCGCCGCGGCCGCCCTTGCCGACGCGGAGGTTCACGACCGCGGGGCGGAGCTTCTCGGCGACGCTGACGACCGCCCGCGAGAAGGCGTCGAGCACGTCCTCGTCGTGTGCGGGTTGCGGCGCGGCGGGCGGCGTCGGCTCGAGGTCTTCGCCGCCGTTGGTGATGAAGTGCTGCCAGAATCGGGACACGGTGATCCCTCCGGTTTGGGGTGCCGTATTCTATCCCGACCGGACAAGGGACACTGACATGGCGAAGTCGCAGCGCATCATCCTGTTCACCGCACCCACCGCCGAACGCGCGAAGGCCGCAGAGGTCGCATTCTCCGCCGCCGCGAGCCGCATGGGGCTGTCGTGGTCGATCCGCTCGCGCGCCGCCGACGCGCTCTCAGCAGAGGCGCTCGTTGGGGTATCGGTGCTCGTCGTGGTAGACGCACCGGACCTGTCGCCGGCCTTCGAGGGCAAGCTGGAGCGCGTCGCGGGCGGCGACCTGGAACTCGAAGTGAACAAGCTGTTCGCACGGATGCTCGGCGGGAACGATCAGGCCGTCGCGGCCCCGCCGCCCCCGCCACCGCCGAAGAAGGTTCACACGGTGAAGGTGGGCCGCGAGACCGCCGGCCGCAAGGGGAAGGGCGTCACGGTGGTGTGGGAGCTTCCGCTCGGCGAGGAGGCGCTGAAGGACCTCGCGACCAAGCTCAAGAACGCTTGCGGCAGCGGCGGCACCGCGAAGGACGGCCGCATCGAGATCCAGGGCGACCACCGCGACAAGCTCGTCGCCGAACTGGAGAAGCTCGGGTACAAGGTGAAGCGCGCCGGCGGGTGAGCGAGAGAAGCGATGGCACGCGGATGACGCGGATCAAGGGCAGGATCGAAAGCCGATCAGAGGGAGTCTGTTCCTTGAAATGCAATCTGGTCCGATCCTCTTCATCCTGTCCTTGATCCGCGTCATCCGCGTGCCATCGCTTCTCTTCAGCACAGCCCGGCCCACGACGCTTACGACTCCCGAGTGGCCAGCTCGAAGAGGTGCCGGGCGGCGCGGCCGCTGATGACGCCGTGCTTGAGCAGCTCCGCCGCGATCAACTCGACCGCCCGCCACGTCTCGTCGTCGCCGAGCATCGCCTCGACCTTGCTGAGCAACCGCTCCTCGTACCGCGGCGCGGCCCGCTCAGACTTCCGCTCCAGCACCAGCCGGCGGACGTACCGCAGGTCTTGGTTGGCGGCGTTCAACTCGTAGGTGCCGGTGTGCCGCGCCTCGGCGGCGAGCCCGGCGAGTGCGATGAGGCACTCGCGTTCGAGCGCGTCCTCGGTCGGCTTGAACCGCCCCTTGGCGAACTCGCACTGGCCGAGGCGGTCGCGGTTCGGGAGCACGCTGACGCGATGTACCGGCCGCCCGAGGCACAGCGCAACGACCGCGTGCCCCGCCTCGTGGTACGCCGTGACCGGATCGTGCTGGGGGGCGTCAGGCATTCTCAGCCGATTTCGGGGTCAAATGTCGGAGTGCGAGCGAATCATGACGGCCTGGCCTCGGCAAGCCGGTTTCCACCCTGATCGAAGCGCCTCACGAATCGCGTCCGCGATGCGCTTGGGAGTGAACGTATCGGTGGCCGCCGCATACCCATCCAAGTAGCGGCAATTCGGGTGACGGTCTCCAACAACGGTTAGAACCTGTCCTGGACCCGGTTCAGACCAAACGGTAGCGACAAGCAACCCGTCGTAACCCGTCTGGTAGAACACTTCAGCACGGACACGCCAGCGATACGCCTCCCCATCCACGACGATGCGCCGCGAGTATTTCTTCGAGATCGCCACGGCTCACCTCTTTACCCTGAGCACTCGCCGCACCGCCCGGAACCAGTCCACCTCGATCCAGTCGTCGCCGAGCGGCATGACGCGGTGGTGCCGCCAGCCGGCCAACTCGAACTCCCCAGCCATCGTGTCGCCGCGGACGCCGTTGCTCGTGTGGATGATGACCGGGCACACCGGCGGCAGGTTCGCAAGGTACTTTGCGACATCGAGACCGTCGCCGGGGTCGGTGTCGCCTTCGGGTTCCAGGTCGTGATCGAGCGAGATCAACCGAGCCGCAGCAAGGTGCGACTCCACCTCCGCGATCATCCGGTGGGCGTCGCGCCACACGATGAGTTCGATCCCCAACCGCTCGGCCGCGGCGCGAAACCGGATGAGGCGCTCGGCGTCATCTTCGAGCATCAGAACGGTGTGGGTCACGACTTCCCGCCCGGCTTGCGGCGGAGTTGCTGCAGTTCGCGCCGCAACCGCTCGATCTCGGCTTCAGCCGCATTCGCACGCTCTGCCTCGGCGTCCGCCCGCTCGGTTTCTGCCGACGCCTGGAGTGCCAGTTCGGTCGGCGTCGGGAGGCGCTCGCCGGTGTCCGGGTTCCACAGGCGGAGTTCGTCGCCCACGCGCTCCAGGTGGAGGCCGAGGGTCTGGCTCGGGAGCCGGCCGTCCACGAACTTGATCGGCCGGAACTTCTCCTTCCCGCGGCGGTAGCCCTGGAACGACGGCTTCAGGTACTCCTGCTTCGGGTCGAACAGGAAGTACTCCTTCACGCCGAGCTTCTCGACGTACAGGTTGTACTTCTCCTCGATGTCCTCCAGCATCGTCGTCTTCGACGTCAACTCGATGACGAAGTCGAGGCCGCGGCCCTCCTCCCAGAGCAGGTAGTTCTCGCGGCGGTGGTTGCCGATGCCGGGCACGACGAACACGTCCGGCGCGACGTGGACGCGGCGGTTCCCCTTCACGTAATGCACGAGCAGGTTGCCCGAGACGTACACCTTCGGGCGGTCGCGGAACCACCACTTCAGCGTCTCGATGAGCGCGAGCATCAGGTCGCGGTGCAGGTCGGTTTCGGCCATGGGCTTGCCGTCCGAGGTCGGGTAGTCGTTCTTCGGCTGCACCGCGCCGGCCTTCATAATCATGCCTCGACCCTCTCGACGATCATGGCGACAGCGTTGCCCCCACCGAGGCACAGCGACGCCAGGCCGTACCGCTTGTTGCGGTGGTGCAGGGCGTGGACGAGCGTGGTCAGCACCCGCGCGCCGCTCGCGCCGATCGGGTGGCCCAGTGCGATCGCCCCGCCCACCACGTTCACCTTCGACTCGTCCAGGTCCAGGCCCTTCCCGCACGCGAGCATCTGCGACGCGAACGCCTCGTTCAACTCGAACAGGTCGATGTCTCGGACCGAGAGCTTGGCCTTCTCGCACACCATTTTCACCGCCGAGACGGGCGCGATGAAGATGTCCTTCGGGTTCACCCCGCTCGCCGCGTAAGCGACGATGCGGGCCAGCGGCGTCGCCCCGGCCAGCTCGATGAACCGCCCGGACGCGACGACCAGCGCCGCCGCCCCGTCGCTGAGCTGCGAGGCGTTCCCGGCCGTCACGGTGCCGTCGGACTTGAACGCCGGCTTCAGCTTACCCAGACCTTCGACCGTGGTGTCGGAGCGGATGCCCTCGTCGCGCTCGACCGGCGGCACCGGCTTCTTGCTGTTCGGGAACGTCACCGGCACGATCTCGGCGTTGAACGCGCCGCACGACCACGCCACGCTCGCCCGGTGGTGGCTCTGTGCGGCGAACCGGTCCTGGTCGGCGCGGCTCACGTCGCACTTCGAAGCGATGTGCTCGGCCGCGTCGCCCATCGGCCAGTTCTCGAACGCGCACCACAGCCCGTCGCGGACCAGTGCGTCCTGCGTGGTCTGGTCGCCGTACTTGTACCCCTGCCGGACCCCCTGGAGCAGGAACGGCGCGCGGCTCATGCTCTCCATGCCGCCGGCGACGACGAGCGAGGCGTCGCCGGTCCGGATGCTCTGGGCCGCGAGCATGACCGCCTTCAGGCCGGACCCGCACACCATGTTCGTGGTGTGCGCCGGGACCGTGTCCGGGACGCCCGCGAGGATCGCCGCCTGCCGCGCCGGGGCCTGCCCGACGCCGGCCTGCACGACGTTCCCCATGATGACGTCCTGCACCTGCGCCGGCTCGACGCGGGCGCGCTTCAGCGCCTCGGCGATCGCGACGGCCCCCAGCTTCGGGGCCGTCAGTTCCGACAAGCCGCCGAGGAACTTGCCGATCGGGGTGCGGACCGCGGAGAGGATGTAAGCGTCCATGTGCTGGTTCCCGAGCGTTAGGGGGCGGCGAAGATGTCGTCGAGTGCCGTGCGGGTGATGTCCGCGAGCAAGTCGCGGTACATGCGGAAGGGGTCGCCGAACACGGCGACCGAGAGCTTCCCGTCGAGCCGCAGCGTGCCGAGGAGGTTGACGGCCTTGTCCTCGTCGTACAGCGACTCGGCGTACACGACCCGCCGGCCCTCGCCGGTGGACTCGCCGAAGAGTCGGGCGAAGTATTGTACGGCGGCGTTCTCGGCCCGGGGGGTCTGCGGGCCGGTGACGATCACCGTCAGCGCCGCCCACTCCTCCGCGGTCATGTCCTTCCGCCACTCCGACACCTGCTTGTGCGTGGCGACCAACTGCGCCTTCGCGGCCGCGGTCGCGTTGGCCAGCACGTCGGGCCGCGACGCGCGGCAGAACGTGTTCAGGTCGTCGCCCGACACTTTGCCGGCTTGCAGCACCTTCGCGGCGAACTCCAGCGACCGCCCGAGGATCCGCTTCTGGCGGGCGAGAGTGTCGGGGTCGTACCCGAACTTCTCGACCCCAGCACCGGCCGCGGTCATGAGCGCCTGGTACTCCTTGAGTTCCTTCACGCGCTCCTCGCCGAGCGGCCGGCCGGGCTCGAACGCGAGGTGCGAGAACAGTGCGAGCGCCGTGTGCGCCACCGCCTTCTGCGCGTGGTACTCGGCGGGGATGACCTTCGCGACGGTCCGCTTGCCGTTCTTGCGGAGGACGAGGTCGTCGCCCGATACGATGATGACCACGGGGACGAGCGAGAGTTCGCGCGTCCGCCCGCCGGCGTACATCGCCCGGCCGGCCGCGTTCAGGGCGAGCAACTCGTCGGGCACTTTCTGCTCCGCGGCCGGTTGCTCCGCCGCGGGCGGTTTCGGTTTCTCGGCGGGCGACATGCCGCTTGTCCCGACCGCCACCAGCCCCAGCACCGCGACCCCGACGACCCACTGAAAACGCATGGCGGACCTCCCGTGTGTGATGCGAGCAGCTTACCCCGGCGCGGCCGGGCGGGCCACGGTCCTGTAACCCGGGGTGGATTCCCGGGTACAGTTGTCTAGGAATCGTGTGTGCCCCTCGCTTCGCTGCTCGGCTGAAGTCGGAGGCGGTTGGCGGGCCGCCACGGAGGGCGGCCCCCAACCCCGGGTGGGTGGTGTGGGGGGCCCCCCCGGGGGGGCCCCCGGGGGGGGCCGCCGCAACAACCCCCCCCCCC
>NZ_JBHYGG010000292.1:0-36480 GCF_051859125.1 Gemmata sp. | reverse complement strand
AGCGCCGAGCGAGGGTCAGCGTGGAGCCACGCGCGGCGCTCGGGCGCGGACCAAGTCGAACCCAACAGAGCCGGTATGACGCGCCCGCTCGCCCAAACCCTCGCTCACTTCTCGGTCGCGGGGAACGGCGGCGCGCCGGCCGCGATCCACCGGCGCACGGTGTCGATCTCCTCGGGCGTCATCCGCGGGCGGCTCCGCGGGGGCATCAGGAGCGGGTCGCGGGGGGCGGCGACCAGCAGGTAGTAGAACTCGGACTCGTCCGGGTTCCCGGGGACCACCACCTTCCGCGTCTCGGTCAGCAGGTTGTGGTCGAGCACGAGGATGCCGGCCCGCGCGTCGCCGTGCTGGTGGCACTCGTAGCAGTGCCGCACCATGATCGCCTTCACCTCGGCGGCGAGTTCGGACCGCGGAACGACCGGCGGGGTCGGGTTCTCGGGGTCTTCGGGCGGGAACGGCGGCGCGCCGCCCGCGATCCACTCCTGCAAGATGCCCAGTTCGAGCGACGACACCCGCGGCAGCCGCAGCTCCTCCTCGCGGGGCGGCATGGTGCCGTCGGCGATGCGCTGGATGAGCCGCGACTGCTCCGGGTGCCCGGGGACGACGTTCTTGCGGTTCGGGTCGAGGAGCGAGGCGCGGTCGAGCGCGAGGAAGTGCCGGTCCACCTTGTCGGGGTTCGCGCCGTGGCACTCGTAGCAGTGCCGCTGGAGGATCTCGCGGGCCTGCGGGGCGACCGCGACCGCCCGCGCCCGCCGCCGCTCGGTGGCGACGTAGTCCCCGCCCCAAACCGCGACCGGCGCGAGGCCCAGCCCCGCGACGAGCGCGACGAGGACCGGCCGGCGGCGGCACCACCGGAGCGCCCGCACCGCCCGCGAGTGCGACCGCGCCGCGACCGGCCGGCCCGCGAGGAACCGCCGCAGGTCGTCGGCCAGCGCCTCGGCCGTGGGGTAGCGGTGCCGCGGGTGCTTCTCCAGGCACTTGAGGCACACCGCTTCGAGGTCGCGCGGCACCGCGGGGCGCACGGACCGCGGCGGCTCCGGCTCGTCGCTCATCACCTTCCGCAGCGTGCCGAGAACGGTGCCGGCCTGGAACGGTGGGCGGCCGGTGAGCGCCTCGTACAGGATCGCGCCGAGCGCGTACACGTCGACCGCCGGGCCGCTGGTGCCGCCCTCGCCGGCGGCCTGCTCGGGGGCCATGTACGCCGGCGTGCCGACGACCTCGCCGGTCGCCGTGTGGTTCGAGTCGGCCCCGAGCCGCTTCGCCAGCCCGAAGTCGGCGACCTTCGGCGTGGGTGATGGGGGATGGGAGATGGGGGATTGGGAAGAAGACACGGGCGGGTGACCGACGAGGTCTTTCCCATCCCCCATCTCACATCCCCCATCACCCGAGAGCAGGACGTTTCCCGGCTTCAGGTCGCGGTGGACGACGCCGCGGGCGTGGGCGTAGTGGACCGCACGGGCGAGCACCTCGACCACGGCGGCGGCGGCCGGCGGCGCGAGCGGCCCCCGTTCGAGCACGGTCGCGAGCGTGCCGCCGGCGAGGTACTCCATCGAGAAGAACGAGTGCCCGTCGACCTCGCCGACCTCGTGGATCTGCACGATGTGCGGGTGCTGGAGGTGCGCGATCGCCTCGGCCTCGGCGCGGAACCGGGCGAGGTTCTTCGGCCCGGCCCGGAACCCCGCGATCATCTTCAGCGCGACGACCCGCCGGAGCTTCACCTGCACGGCCCGGTACACGATGCCCATGCCGCCCTGGTCGATCACGTCGAGCAGCTCGTAGCCGAGCGGGAGGAGCTTCTCGGCGAGGTGCGCCGGGACGAGCGCCGGCGCGTCGGTGCCGCTCGCGTTCAGCCCGAGGCTCAGCAGCGCCTCCATCGACTCGAACGCCTTGACCCGCTGGGTGAGTTCGCCGACCAGTTCGGGGTGGTGCTCGCACAGTTCGCCGACCGACGCGGACAGGCCGCGCCGCCGGCGGTCCTGCCAGCGGAGGAGCAGATCGTCGATCACGTCGGCGGTGGACACCGCGCACCCCTGCTCGTTCGGAGTTTCGAGTTCAACGTTGCCAGCAAGAGCCCCCTCGCTCGCGCTCAGCATTCGCCCGGCCGCCTCCAACTTTGAACTTTAAACTTTGAACTCGAAACCTACGAGAGCGGTTCCCCGTTGCGGAGCCGGTGCAGGCCCAGGAGCGCGGCCTGCCACCGGCGCTGGACGGTGCGGAGCCCGACCCCGAGCACGTCGGCCGCTTCGTCCTGCGTGAGCCCCTGGTAGAACACGAGGCCGAACACCTCGCGCGGCTCGTCGGGGAGCGCCGCGACCTGCTCGTGGAACTCGCCCCAGTCGGCCAGCGCCGCCGGCTCGTGCGGGTCGCGGGCCGCGGCGTCGGCGGGGCGGCCGTCGGTGCTCTCGTGGTGCGCCGCCGCGTTCTCGGGGCCGGCGTAGTGCCGGGCGAGGTCGATCAGCTCGCGCCGCACCTGCGTGGTCGCCAGGGCGTAGAAGTCGCGGGGCGTCGCCGGCCGCACCTGCTCCAGCGCCCGGCACAGGCGGATCAGCGCGCTCTGGAGCACGTCGTCGGTCTGCGACCACCGGCGGACCCGCGGGTAGTCGCGGAGCATCCGCCGCGCGAGCGCCCGGAGCCGCTCGCCGGCCAGCGCGATCAGCTCGTTGAGCGCCGCCGCGTCGCCGCGGCGGAACCGCGACAGGTGCTCGCGGAGGACGGTGTGGGTCGTGTTCGTGGGGCCGTCCGACATGGAGCAGCACTCGGCGGGCGGACTCTCAATCCGCTATTTGACTGAACTTCATCTTAGCCCGGCCGCGGCCGCGAATCAAGGCGACGCCGGGGCGACGCGGGGTTAAGAAGACCCAGAAGGCCCAGGGTTGGCACCCACGGACCCAGGGTTTACACCCTGGGCTACGCACTGTCGTCCCTCCGGGACTCAAAACCCACCAACCGGCCCGAGCCCCCGGAGGGGGCGACAGTGCGTAGCCCAGGGTGTAAACCCTGGGTCCGTGGGTGCCAACCCTGGGTCCGTGGGTGCGAACCCTGGGGCTCCTTGGTGCCAACCCTGGGGCTGGGTGCGAACCCTGGGTCGGAGGAACAACTTGATGTCGCGACTGTGGCTCGTGTTCGATGTCGAGAGCGTCGGCCTGCACGGCGAGGGGTACGCCGTCGCGTGGGTCGTCGTGGACGGTGCCGGCCGGGAGCTGGAGGCCCGCCGGGAGGCGTGCCCGGTGGGCGAGGCCCGGGGGTACGACTCGGGCCGCGCGTGGGTCGGGGCCAACTGCCCGCCGCTGCCGCCGACCCGCTCGACCCCGTCCGAGATCCGGCACGAGTTCTGGGCCGCGTGGACGAAGTGGAAGGCGCAGGGGGCGGTCCTGGTCGCCGACTGCGGGTGGCCGGTCGAGGCCCGGTTCCTCGCGGCGTGCGTGGACGACGCCCGCCCGGCCGTCCGGAGCGGGAAGGCGATGGCCGAGAGCCCCCGCGACTTCGGGGGCCCGTTCCCGCTCCACGAACTCGCGTCGCTCCGGTACGCGCTCGGGCTGAACACCTGGGACAAGACCCGCCGCCCGACCGAACTCCCCGAGCACGACCCGCTCGCCGACGCCCGACTCTCGGCCCGGCTGCTCGTCGAGGCGCTCCGCGCCCGGCCCGGCGGCTGAGGTCGGGTCGGATTCGTCGGTGGTTGGCGGGCCGCCACGGAGGGCGGCCCCTACAAACCAAACACGAACGGTCCGGTAGGGGCCGCCCTCCGTGGCGGCCCGCGTGAGGCAAGCGACTCAACACCGTACGGCTACTGTCCTCTGCCCACTCTCTACTCCTCACTGCGAACCAAACATGAAACTCGGCCTCATCAACTCGGCGTGGGTCCAGGCGGGCCGCGGGACCGCGTGGGGCATCCGGCAGACGAAGGCGATCGGGTTCGACTCCATCGACATCTTCGCCGACCCGCTCGACACCGACGCCAGGGAGCGGAAGCTGATCCGCACCGAGTGCGAGGCGGCCGGGCTGCCGGTCGTGAGCGTGGCGTGCGTCGCGGTCGGGCTCATCGACTTCAACCCGAGCGTGCAGCGGTTCCACCTCGACCGGTGCAAGGCGTACCTCGACTTCTGCTACGAACTCGGCGCGCGGAACCTGCTGCTCGTCCTCGGCGAGTACATCTGGGACCGGCAGGTGATCCCGCCCGCGGAGCAGTGGGCGACCGGCGTGGGGCACCTCGAGGCGCTCGGCGACCACGCCGGCGGCCTCGGCCTGGAGATCGCGCTGGAGCTGGAGCCGTTCAAGCTCTCGCTGCTCAACGACGTGCCGAGCATGGTGCGGTTCCTCGACGACGTCGCGCACCCGGCGGTGAAGGCGAACATCGACGTGAGCCACCTGCTCCTGGCCGGCTCGCGGCCCGAGGAACTGCGGCTGTTGAAGGGGAAGGCGGCGCACGTTCACATCAGCGACTGCGACGGGAAGGTCCACGGCGACCTGCCGCCGGGCCGCGGGGTGGTGGACTTCGGGCCGTACCTGCGGGAGATCGCCGCGCTCGACATCGGCGCGATGAGCATCGAGCTGGAGTACTCGCCGGAGCCGGAGAAGATCGCGGAGTGGGTGACCGAGGCGTACACCGCGACGGACCGGCTGATGCGCGAAGCAGGAATCACGCGAGGATAAATTCGAAGCACGAAGTACGAAATCCGAAAGGAAGACACCCGACGCGGGCTCTTCCTTTCGGATTTCGTACTTCGAATTTCGTGCTTACTCAGGATCAGTGGTTCAGGAACGTGTCGTAGTGGCAGCCGTGGTACTTGGTGCCGAACGGCTGGGCGAGGGGCCACGTCGGGCACCCGCAGTCGCCGCACCCGGCGCGGCCCCGGCCGTGGCCGGTGCCGCACACCCCGTTGCCGCACGGGTCGAAGAACGAGCTGCTGTTCCCGAAGATGAACGCGGCGCTGGCCCGGGCGCTGCCGGCCCCGTTGTTGTTGATCGTGCCGTACTGGCCGTACGGGGCGTACTGGTTCGTGGCCGGGGTGCCGCAGCTCGCGCACCCGCCGCTGCCGCGCATGTGGATCACGCCCGACGCCGGGACCACGCCGGCGGCCGCCTTGGCGGGCGCGGGGGCCGCCTGGGGGGCCGGGTACTGGGCCGAGGCGGCGCCGGCGAGCGCCGCGACACCGATAACCGCCGCGAACAGTTGACGACACATCCGTTGCATCTTGTGACCCTTCCGAGGTTGGGATAAGCCGCTACCGAGCGGCCCTTATCGGATCGGAGGGGCGGGGCGGCCGGCATCGCCCGGAACGCGAATGTCGCGCGGCCGGGCCGCGTTTCGTGTCGCGTTGGGCCGCGGGCACCGCATGAGCCGGATCGGCCGCGGCGGGCGGTCCGGGCGGGGCTCCCGACTGTGCGGGTTGTGCGGGCGCGCCGCGGCGGCAGAAACCCTCCGACCGCCCGTGTCCCCGCCGCCGCCGGGCCTTAACATAAGCCGCATGACCGGGGCACGCGTCGGCAACTGGTACCTGGAAGCCGAGATCGGCCGCGGCGCGGCCGGGGTGGTGTACCGCGCCCGCGGCTACGACGACACCGACCGCAGGGCCGCCGTGAAGGTGCTCACCGCGCCCGGCACCCGCGACCCCGCGTTCCTCCAGTCGTTCGCCGCCGAGATGCTCCCGCTCCAGCGGCTCGACCACGTGAACGTCGCGAAGTTCTACGACAGCGGCACCCACGGGGGGCTGGCGTTCGTCGCGTGCGAGCTGGTCGAGGGGACCGACTGCGCCCGGGCGCTGGAGGCCGGCCGGCGGCCGTGGCGCGAGGTGCTCTCGGTCGCGGTGCAAGCGGCCCGGGCGCTCAAGCACGCCCACAACCGCAACGTGCTGCACCGCGACCTGAAGCCGGCGCACTTCGTGCTCGCGGCCGACGGCACCCTGAAGGTGCTCGGGTTCGGGCTGGCGAAGGTGGTGCCCGCGGCCGCCGGGCCGCAGACCGCGATCGGGTCGGCCGCGTACGCCCCGCCCGAGGCCGCCAGCGGCAAGCCGCTGACCCGCCGCAGCGACTTCTACGCGCTGGGCGGGGTGCTGTATACTCTCGCGACCGGCCGGCCCCCGTTCGCCGCGGCCACCCAGGTCGAGCTGATGCACAAGCAGTGCTACACGCTCCCCGAGCGGCCCGGGATGCTGGTGCCGGACCTGCCCGCGGAACTCGACGAGTTCGTGTGCGTCTTACTCGATAAGAACCCGGCCCGCCGCCCGGCGACCGCGGCCGCCGTTCTGGAGGAACTCGAGAGGATCCGTGGTAAGCTGGAGCGCAAGGGCGAGACGGTCGAGTGGCCCGCGAAGGTGACCCCCGACACGGCCGAGGTCGCCGCCCTCCCGGCGCTCGGGGGCGAGCGCACCGGGGACGAGCCCGAGCCGCGGACCCGGCCCCTGCTGTCGCGGCCGCTCGTGGTGTTCCCGGCGCTGGCGCTGGTCGCCGCCGCGCTGGTCGCGGCGTTCGCGTGGCCGAGCCCGACCGCGGCCGAGCTGTACTCGCAGGCCCGGCCGCTGCTGGAGTCCGACGACCCCGACGACTGGGAGCTCGCGGTCGCGCGGTACCTCGACCCGCTGAGCCAGAAGTACCCGGACCGGTACGTCGAGGAGGTGGCCGCGGCGCGGGCCCGGGTGCGGGACCGCCGCGACCTGAAGCGGGCGGTCGCCGAGGGCTCGCGGACCGACCCGCAGTCGGACGCCGAGCGGGCGTACCTCCGCGGGCTGCGGCTGGCCCAGGCCGGCGACCCGGACGCGGCCCGGCGGACGTGGCGGGCGGTGGCGGAGGGGTTCGGGCCGGTGGCCGCCGAGGCCCGGTGGGTGGACCTCGCGCGGGCCGGCCTCGCGGCGCTCGACAAGCCCGAGGCCCGCGGCACCCGGCCCCCGCCCGACCGCGCCGGGCTCCGGGCCGCGCTCGACGACGCGACGCGGCTCCCCCCGGACCAACGAACCGCGTGCCTCCGGGCGCTGGCCGACCTGTACCGCGACGACCCGGCGGCGCTCGACCTGATCCGCCCCGCGGCGGGCACGAAGTGAGGGGTCGCGGGTCCGAGCCCGATCGAGGGGGGAGCGAAAACCCGCGCTCGGCGGGTGAGGGCAACAAAGCATTGGCTCCCTTTCTTGCCCTCTCCCCTCGCGGGAGAGGGTGCCGCGAGTCTTCGAGCGGCGGGTGAGGGGGCACGCGATACCAGTTGTGTGGCCTTCCCCCTCATCCGGCCGCGAAGCGCGGCCCCCTCTCCCGCGAGGGGAGAGGGGTGAAAACGCGATCGGTACCGGTTCCCGACTCCCGACCACTGACTCCCGATCCCAGACTCCCGGCGCTTCCCAACAATGGCCACTCCCATCACGTCCGTCTCCGACTTCTGCGGCCTCCTCGCCAAGAGCCGGCTGCTCCCGGCCGACGAGGTCGAGGGCATCCACCGGCGGTGGCGCGACGACAACCGCGGCGACGACCAGGTGGACCAGTTCCGCAAGTACCTGATCTCCCGCAAGTTCCTGACCGACTGGCAGGCGCACATGGTCCAGCGGGGCCGGGCCGACGGGTTCTTCATCGGCGCGTACAAGATCATGGACCGGATCGGCAAGGGCCAGATGGGCGGGGTGTACAAGGCGGTCCACACGCTCGGCCAGCTCGTCGCGCTGAAGATCCTCCCGTCGTCGAAGGCCAAGGACCAGCACGTCCTCGGCCGGTTCCAGCGGGAGGCCCGGCTCCTCACCCAACTCGACCACCCGAACGTGGTCCGGTCGTACCAGTTCGGCGAGAGCAACGGGGTCCACTTCATCAGCATGGAGTTCCTGGAGGGCGAGACCCTCGACGAGGTGCTGACCCGGCGGAAGCGGCTCCCGGTCGGCGAGGCCGTGCGGCTCATCCACCAGGCGCTGGGCGGGCTCCAGCACCTGCACGAGAAGCGGATGGTCCACCGCGACCTGAAGCCGGCGAACCTGATGCTCGTCCCGTCCGGCGCGCCGGCCCCCGCGGCCCGCGACCGGGACGCGGACACGACCTGGGACGCGACGGTCAAGATCCTCGACATCGGCCTGGGCCGCGAGCTGTTCGACGAGAACGTGCCCGAGGGGCAGATCGAGACCCAACTGACCGTCGAGGGGTCGGTGCTCGGCACCCCGGACTACCTCGCCCCGGAGCAGGCCCGGGACGCCCGCAGCGCCGACGTGCGGGCCGACGTGTACAGCGTCGGGTGCGTGCTGTACCACTGCGTCGCGGGGCGGCCGCCGTTCCCCGAGACGAACATCATGACGCAGATGCTGAAGCACGCGACCGAGCGGCCGACCCCGCTCGCGGCGCTGGTGGCCGACGCGCCCACCGGGCTCCAGGCGGTCCTCGACCGGATGCTCGCGAAGCGGCCCGACGACCGGTACCAGACCCCGGCGGAGGCGGCCGACGCGCTCAAGCCGTTCGTCGCCGCCGGGGCCGCGCCCGCCGCGGCGTCGGTCGTCCCGGCGTACAAGGAGTGGCTCGAGAGCGAGTCGCAGTTCGAGCCGAGCGAGAAGATGCCCCCGATCAGGACCGGGACCGGCGCGAGCCCGCGGGCCGGGAGCGGGGCCGTGCCGGCCGCGCCGGCGAAGCCCGCCAAGCCCGGGACCGGACCCGCGCCGGCGGCGAAGCCGGGCGCGTCCCCGGCCGCCCCGCAGCGGCCCGGGTCGGGGGCCGTGGCGAAGCCGTTGCCGCCGCGGACCGGGACCGGGAAGGTGCCCAAGGCGGCCCCGCCCCGCCCGGCCCCGGAGGAGATCGAGGTCGAACTGGTCGTCGAGCCCGTCGCCCCGGTCATGTTCGCGCCGCCCGAGGTGGTGTACCCGCCCGAGCGGCCGCTGTCCGACCTGGACCGCCGCGACTGGTCGATGCTGGCCCTCGGGGCGACCGGGGTGCTGTTCGCCGTCGGTCTCGGGTACGGCCTGGCCCGCCTCGTCCGCAAGAAGCAGCCCGACGACGCCGAGGAGCAGTGACCGGGGCGCGGCCGCGGCCCCCGTGGTTCGCGGTTGGACACGCCCAGCGGGAACCGTAGACTACTCCCGCACCCCGGCCCACGCGCCGGGCCAATCCTGCCCTCGGAGGAGCGCGGTGGCCGACGACAAACGGGACACGCCCCGGCCGTTCGACGTGACGACGGTCGAGTACCTGTTAAAGTTGATGACCGAGCACGACCTCGCCGAGGTCGACCTCACGGAGGGCGAGCACCGCATCCGGCTCCGCAAGGGGTCGGCCATCCCGGGCCGCTACGTCGCCGGGCCGCCCGCCGCGTACCCGGCCCCGCAGCCGGCCGGCCCGGCCCCGGCGGCCCCACAGCCGCCCGCCGCGGCCCCACAGCCCGCGGCCCCCGCGCGGAACCTGCTCGAAATCAAGTCCCCGATGGTCGGCACGTACTACTCGAGGCCGAAGCCGGACAAGCCCGACTACGTCGCACTCGGCTCGGCCGTGCGGCCCGACACCGTCGTGTGCCTGATCGAGGCGATGAAGCTGTACAACGACATCAAGGCCGAGGTGTCCGGGAAGGTCGCCGAGGTGTGCGTCAAGAACGGCGACTTCGTCGAGTTCAACCAGGTGCTGTTCCGCGTCGAACCGGGCTGAGTCTTCACGTCGTCAAGTCGTCAGGTCTTCAAGTCCAGACCCCGGACCGGGCGTCCGGCGGTGCTTGTCTCCCTGACTTGACGACTCGAAGACTTGAAGACCTGACGACTCAGGGTTCCCCATGTTCAACAAGATTCTCGTCGCGAACCGGGGCGAGATCGCCCTGCGGGTGATCCGGGCGTGCCGCGACCTCGGCGTCGAGGTCGCGGTCGTGTACTCCGAGGCCGACCGCGGCGCGCCGTACCTCGAACTCGCGGACCAGGCCATCTGCATCGGGCCGCCGGTCTCGTCCGAGAGCTACCTGAAGATCCCGCGGCTCATCGCGGCCGCCGAGAAGGCCGGGGCGCAGGCGATCCACCCGGGCTACGGGTTCCTGTCCGAGAACAGCAAGTTCGCCGAGCAGTGCCGCGAGTCCGGGATCGAGTTCATCGGCCCGCCCGTCGAGGCGATGGACAGGCTCGGGAACAAGGACAAGGCCAAGGTCGTCGCGAAGGCCGCCAAGGTGCCGACCGTCCCGGGCAGCGAGGGGCTGCTCAAATCGGACGAGGAGGCGATCCACTTCGCCCGCACGGCCGGGTACCCGGTGCTCATCAAGGCCGCGGCGGGCGGCGGGGGCCGCGGGATGCGGGTCGTCCGCGACGAGGCCGGGCTGCTGCCCGCGATCGCGTCGGCCAAGGCCGAGGCCGAGGCCGCGTTCAAGGACGGCAGCGTGTTCATGGAGAAGTACCTCGACCGCCCGCGGCACGTCGAGGTGCAACTGCTCGGGGACAAGCACGGGACCGTGCTGCACCTGTTCGAGCGGGACTGCTCGCTCCAGCGGCGGCACCAGAAGCTGGTCGAGGAGTCCCCGTCCCCGCGGCTCCCCGCGAAGGTCCGGGCGCAGATGTGCGAGGCGGCCGTGCGGCTCGCGAAGGAGGCCGGGTACTACTCGGCCGGCACGTGCGAGTTCCTCGTGGACCAGCAGGACAACTTCTACTTCATCGAGGTGAACGCCCGGATCCAGGTCGAGCACCCGGTGACCGAACTGGTGACCGGCGTGGACCTGATCCGCGAGCAGATCCGCGTCGCGGCCGGCGAGAAGTTGCGGATGACGCAGGCCGACATCGTCCAGCGCGGGCACGCGATCGAGGTGCGGATCAACGCCGAGGACCCGGACCACGACTTCCGCCCGAGCGCCGGCACGGTGACGACGTGGCGGCCGCCGGGCGGCCCCGGGGTCCGGCTCGACACGCACGTCGTCACCGGGTACCGCGTCCCGCCGAACTACGACAGCATGGTCGCGAAGCTGCTGGTGTACCAGCCGACCCGGGCCGAGGCGTTCGCGGTGATGCGGCGGGCGCTCCGCGAGTTCAAGGTCGAGGGGATCAAGACCACGATCCCGATCCACAAGACCATCTTCGACACGCCCGAGTTCATCGAGGGGAACGTGGACACCACGTTCATCGAGCGCGTCCTGATGCCCGCGAAGAAGGTGTGACCAATAGTTTCGAGTTTCGAGTTCAATGTTCAAAGTTGGCGGCCCGCCTGTCTTGGAACATGAAACGTTGAACTCGAAACTCGAACCAGTCGGGACGACCTGCTCGCGACCCCGTGAGCGCGGGGTGCCGGAGGCCCGAAATGCCCTTCAAGCTCGTGATCTTCGACTTCGACGGCACCCTCGCCGACTCGCTCCCGGTCGCCGTCGGCATCTTCAACCGCCTCGCGCCCGAACTCGGCCACCGGCCCATCGACGACCTCGCCGCGGCGCGGTCCATGCCCACGCGGCAGTTCCTGCGGCACCACGGCGTCTCGCTGTGGCGGCTCCCGCGACTCGTGCGCCGCTACCACGCAACGGCCGCGGGCGAGGCCGACACGCTGAAGCTGTTCGCGGGTCTACCCGAGGCGCTGGCGGCGCTGCGGGCCGGCGGCGCGCGGCTCGGGGTGCTGTCGTCGAACCGCGAGGACAACATCCGCCGGTGCCTGCGGGCCAACGGCGTCGAGGAGCTGTTCGCGTTCGTGGTCGGCTACCCGAAGCTGTTCGGGAAGGGGAAGGCGCTGCGGCGCATCCTGAAGGCCGAGCGGCTGAACGCGGGCGACGTGTTGTACGTCGGCGACGAGGTGCGGGACGTGGAAGCGGCGCAGTCGGCCGGCGTGGCGGTCGCCGCCGCGACGTGGGGCTTCCACGCCGAGGCGCTCCTGCGCGAGAGCCGCCCCGACTTCGTGATCGCGACCCCGGCGGAACTGGCCGCACTCGTCACAAGCCCGCGGGGCGAGGAGGGCTAACGGCGTACGGCTCAACTCAGCAACCCGGCTCGCGCCAGGCGCGGCTACCCAATCCCAGAAGCGAATCAGCGAACCGGGTCTGCTGCGGCGGCTGATTCGGCCTGCCTCCGCTGGCGCTGGGCTACCGAAAAAACTCATCCAGCCGCTGCCGGTACGCTACCCGAACCCGAGCCGCGAAGTACGACCCGGCCGGCAAGCTAATCTCTCCCAGTAGGAAGGCCCGGGCGGCCTCCGTGTTGGCCCGGCACTCGGCGATCATCCACGCCCATGACGAGTCGTCGCCGTCGAGTTGTCCCACCCCCTGGTAGTCGGACCACCCCTCATCCGTGGTCGGCAGCGTCGGCAGGAACGCCACAAGGGCCGCCCGCAGGTTGTCTGGCAGCAATCCCACGTACTCTGACGCAAGCGCCGGCTCAACGCAGAAGAACAGGATATTCGCGCACGCCTCTTCTGCGGTGAGGATACCACGGCGGTGGTATTCGCACGACCGCAGGGCGTCGCGACGCCGGTGTTCGTCCACGCGTCATCTCCTGGCCGAACCTGCAATTCGCTCGGTCCGCCGATTATCCCAGACCCTGCCGGTTCTGCAAGCGATCGTGGCGCGGGCCGCGCCCGCCCCGCGGGCCGGCGGTGTTGCTCGCCGGGTCGCGGAGTGACACCGCGGTGTCACACGTTCGCGGCGGGCGGGTCGTCGGTGGCGGGGTGGGGAAATCGTGATATCTTTGTGGCATGTCACAAGCGACTTCCCCGCGGCAGCGACTACTCTTCGGCCTGTTTCTCGTCGCGCTGCTCCCGGCCGGCGGCGCGCTGAACCCGTGCCTCGACGTCGATACGTGGTGGCACCTCCGCGTCGGGCAGTTCATCGTCACGGAACGCGAGTTGCCGACGCACGACCCGTTCTCGCAACTCGGGCAGCGCGAGCAAGTGCCCTGGTTCGCGTACAGTTGGCTCTACGAACTCGGGCTGTACGGCGCGTTCCAGGCCGCGGGGTTCGGCGGGATCGTGGTCGGTCGGTGCCTCCTCGGTGCGCTGAGCTTCTGCGGCATCGCGTGGGTGCTCTTCCGGCACGCGTCGAACAACTGGCTCGCACTCGGAGCGCTCGCACTCGTGACCGTTGTGCTGCTGCCCCTCGTGGCCGAGCGCCCGTGGCACGTCACCATCTTCTTCACCGCACTCACGCTCCACGCGGTGCTCTCCGTTCGCGACGGAACGCCCGCGTGGCGGTTCCGCTTCCTGCCGCTCGGGTACGTGCTGTGGGCGAACGTCCACATTCAGTTCGTGCTGGGCTTCGCCTTGCTGGGGCTCGCGTGGGCCGCGCTGCTCGTCGACCGCGCCCGCACCGGCGACCGCACGAAGGACGCGCCGCTGTTGGAGCTGTTCCTCCTCGGACTCGCGTGCACGCTGGCGACGCTCGCCACGCCGTTCCACGTCCGGCTCTTCGTCGTGATCTGGGAGTACGGGACGCAGACCGGCGTGCTGCGGCTCGTGACGGAACTGATGCCGCCTGACTTCGCGAACTGGTGGAACTGGCCGCTGCTCGTCCTCGCGCCCGCGGCCGCGCTCGGCATCGCCCGCCGCGGCTACCCGCTCGGGGACGTGCTGCTGCTCGCGGCGGGGCTGGTCTTCAGCTTGCGGATGCAGCGCGACGTGTGGTTCGGCGCGCTGATCGCCGGCACGCTCGTCGTGCGGAACTTCGAGTTCCCGACCAAGAGCGACGTGAAGATCACCGCCCGGGAAATCGTGCCCGTGTTCGTGCTGGCGGTGCTGCTGATGCGCGGGTTCTGGGAGGCGGGCGGTTCGCAGGGGCGAACGTTCGCCTCGGAGCACGAGAAGGCGTACCCCGTGGGGGCCGCGGAACACGTTCGGCGGCACGCGCTGCCCGGCCCGATGTTCAACACGTTCGACTGGGGCGGCTACCTGATCTGGACGCTGCCGGAGTACCCGGTGAGTGTCGACGGGCGCACGAACCTCTACGGCGAGGCGCGCCTCGACCGCTGCATGCTCACCTGGATGGCCCGGGACTGGGAGCTCGACCCGGTGCTGCGCCAGGCCCGCCTGGTGATCGCCCCGCAGCGCACCGCAACGGAAGCGACCCCGCTGACGGAGGCGCTGCGTCACTCTCCGCAGTGGAAACTCGCCTACGAGGACACCACCGCCGTGGTGTTCGTGCGGGCCGCGTCGCCCTGAGGTCGGTCCGCCATAATGCCGCGGCTGGGCCGGCGCGGCCCCTACGCCCAGGAGAGCGCGACCGCAGCGCCGGCGACCGATCCGAGGGAGAGCGGCACCTGGGCGGGCAGACGCGACCACCGCAACTCGAACTCGGGGCGGTCGGTCCGGCGGCGAGCCGCGACCACACCAACAACGCCGAGGGTGAGCGAGCCGGCCACACCGGCCGCGATGGCGGCCGCCGCGGTCGTGCCGAAATCGGCGGCGCACCCGAGCCACGCCCCGAACGCCATCTGGGCCTTCACGCAGCCGACACCGAGGACCCCGCGCGACGCCCACGGGATCAACACCCCGAACCCGATCACCGTCGCCGCCAGGGACGGGCCGAGCCCGCCCCGGAGCGAGAGTACCCCGGCGCTGGCGAGCGCACCGACGACCCAACCCGTGAGGACGCCGCCGAGCGTGAGCCAGTTGGGGACCGTCAGGGTGCGGGCGTTGATCGCCGCAGCGACCCCGAGGAGGAGGGCGGCGGCCCAAACCGGCCATGCGTTCGTTGCCAGCAGGTCCATACAGTCAGGTCTCCGTCACCGTGTACGTGAGCAGGTCGTCCAGCAGGCTCCCCCGGGCCTTGCCGTTTCCGCAAGGCCTCGCGGGCCGGCACGGATCTGGCCTTCCACGCTGAGGCGCTCTTGCGCGAGAGCTGTCCCGACTTCGTGGTCGCGAGCCGGGGGAATTGGTCGAACTCGTGACACGCCCGCAGGGCACATGTACCCTTGGTCGAGTGGTGCGGTTGGTTAGACTCACGCGCCGTCGCACCAGTAGTCTCGCGGCCACACTCGGTCCGGTGGTTGACCCAATTGCCACTTCACGTACTCGGGCGGTGGGTGACCGATGTCGATGACGTGTTCTGCCCGGAACGGCACCTCGGCCCCGAATCGCAGGTACACCCGGTCGGACCGTTCGAGGGGCGCCGGCTGGTTGTCCAGGATGCCGATGTAAGTGTCTCCGACGCGCTCGGCTACGACCACCCACATGCGTTCCGAATGCACCCCGACCGATCCATCGTCTTCATAGGCCTCAATGTGGAACACCAACTTCGCCGCGTCGCCTCGCTTGAGGCCGCGCCGTTGGTCGAGCGGGGGTAGCCAGAATGTGTCTGGGTACCGGCGAGCCAACTCTTCGCCGGAGTCGAGTTGCCAGTAATCACGCTCGAATGTGGCAAGCCGCACCGCCATCCGCCACACCCTCGGCCGCCAAACGTGTGATGACACCCGTGAGCCGATTATCCCAGACCGTTCCAATGCGACAAGCGATCGTGCGGATGCGATCAGCTCGTGATGCCCTTGGTGATCTCCATGAACACGTTTTCGAGGTTCACTTCCTTCTCCTTGAAGGCGCGGAGGCGGAACCCGGCGTGGACGAGGCGGTCGGGCAGGAACGTGCCGTCCTCGCAGCCGTCCTTCAGCCGCACGTCGAGCGCGTCGGCCTTCGGGTCGGCCTTCACCGACTCGACCTCGGGGAACTCGCGGATCTTCGCGGCCGCCTCCTCGTTGCGGTCGCCCACCGACACCGTGAACACGAAGTTCCCGCGGACCTGCTTGATCGCCGCCTCGACCGTGCCGTTGAAGATCAGCTTGCCGCGCTCGATGATCCCGATCTTGTTGCAGATGTCGGCCAGTTCCGGGAGGATGTGCGACGACACCATGATCGTCTTGTTCATCTTCCGCAGCTCCTTGATCAGCTCGCGCATCTCGATGCGCGCCCGCGGGTCGAGGCCGCTGGCCGGCTCGTCGAGGAGCAGCACCTGCGGCTCGTGGAGCAGCACCCGGGCCAGGCCGAGCCGCTGCGTCATCCCGCGGCTCAGGCTCGTGACCAGCGCGTCGCGCTTGTACTGCAGGTCGACGAGGTCGAGCACCTGGTCGACCTTCTTGCGGCGCTCGGGGCCGGTGATCCGGTACGCGGCGGCGAAGAACTCGAGGTACTCGGTCACCTTCATGTCGTCGTACACGCCGAAGAAGTCCGGCATGTACCCGATGGACCGGCGGATCTCCTTCGACCCGGTGTAGATCGAGTGCCCGCACACGGTCGCCTCGCCCCAACTGGGGTTCAGCAGCGTGGCGAGCATCCGCATCGTGGTGGTCTTCCCGGACCCGTTCGGGCCGATGAACCCGTACACGTCGCCCTTGTCCAGCTTCAGGGTGAGCCGGTCCACGGCGAACAGGTCGTTGTACTTCTTCGTCAGGTCGCGGCACTCGATCACGGTTCGCTCCGCTCACTCGGGAGTGTTTAGTATTTGAGTGTTTAGTGTTTAGTTAGGGCCATCACCCGTTGCGCCGCCCGCCGTCGAGGCGAGGGACGAAACACTAAACACTCAAACACTAAACACTCAAACACTAAACACTCTTCCTATCGGATCGGCAAATACACCCGCACCCACGTCTCCTGGCGGCCGGTGCCGGGGATCGGGGTCCGCTCGCCGGTGCCGGGGAGCCGCCGCAGCCACAGCCGCGACGCGGCCCCGGGGCCGGACAGCGCCTCCTCCGCGGGCGTCCCCGAGGGGGTCGTGGTGCGGCCGACGAGGATCACCTCGTCGCGGTGCTCGGGGGTCAGCCGCCAGCTCTGGTCGAGGCGGCGGACCGAGGCGTTCCGCGGAACGGTCCCCTCGCCGTACCCGAGCGCGGCCTCGTGGAACAGCACGCCGTACGGCGGGACCGCCCCGAACGCGACCGGCTGCGCGCCGCCGGCAACGCCCCCGCGGGGGCCGGTGTAGTTCGGGGCGCGGCGGAGCAGGTCGTCGAGCCCGCCCTCCTTCTGGAGCCACTGGGCCGCGGCGGTCGTCTTGTCCCACACCGGCCGCACCGCCTCGCCGGGGCGGATCGTGCCGCCCGGCAGCGGGTACGCTTGACCCGCATAAAAGAGGACGCAGTCGGACAGCACCGGGGCGGGGAGGTTGAGCGTGAACGAGCCGATCACCTTCGTCGGGTCGCCGGGCGGGTGCGTCAGGTCGGACTTCGCGACGGCGGTCGCGGACGCCGGGTCGAACCGGCCGCTCCAGTTCGCGCCGAACGCCTTCGTGCCCCACACCTGGACCGGCACGCCCTCGAGCGCGTCGGCGACCGCCTCGGCGTCGGTGTGGTACTCGTACTTCCGGCGCAGCAGGCTCGCGCGGCCGCCCCGCGGCGCGCCGACCCAGCTCACGGCGGTGCCCAGCTCGGTGTCGCCCCACCCGGCCCCGGGGGTGACGCCGACGGTGTACGTGTCGATCCGCGGGCTGAACACCGCGAGCCACGTCGTGCCGTACACGCGGCCGGTGGCGGGGTCGATGTCGACCACGTCCACCTTGTTCACCTTCAGGTCGCGGCCCTTGAGCGAGTACGCCGAGTAGTACGCCGCGAGGCTCACCGTCAGCACGATGACCGGGAACGTGATCCAGGTGAGTTCGAGGCGGCCGAGGACGCGCTTGAGGAAGTAGTACTCGACCGGGCCGATGAGCAGCAGGTACAGCACGATGAGCACGGCGACCCAGCCGAACGACACGACCGGCACGCCGTCGAACGTGTCGAGGTGGGTGCGGAGCGCGACGGCGGCCTCGTCCTCGTCCTCGGTGAGCGCGGCGCTCGGCTGGCGGGGCTTGCCCTCGCCGGACGCGCGGTTCGCGCCGCCCTCGTACAGCACCCAGTCCCAGAACTCGGGCCGGGCGGTGATCTCGGTGAACGGCGCGCGGTCCAGGTCGAGCCCGACGACGGTGACCCGCCCGAGCCCGTACGCGGCCTGCCCCGCGACCACGTCCTTCGTCGGGGCGGTGGGGTCGGGGGGCGGGATCAGCACGCGGGCGGCGCGGCCCGGCTTCGCGGCCAGCGCCGCGACCGGGAACGGCTGGTTCGGTTGAGCGATGTCCCGGGTCATCGCGCTCGTCTGGCTCCCGGCCCGGGTCGGCCACACCAGGCGGAGCCTCCCCACCGTGCGGGTGCCGGTCACGTCGAACGGGAGCACCTCGCGGAGCGCCGGGAGCTGCGCCACGATGCCGGCGTTGCCGCCGACCGTGACCACCAGCCGCCCGCCGCGCCGCAGCCACTCCAGCAGCGCGGCCCGCTTGGCCTTCTCGGCCGGGCCGCCGGTCTCGCCGAACAGCTTCTGGAGGAACGCCTCCGAGCCCGCCCCGGTGTTCAGGACGACGAGGTCGGCCCCGTCGTACCCGATCCAGCGGTCGGGGAGCTGTGCGACGTCGGTGATCGCGGTGAGTTCGACCCGGCCGCCGCGGAGTTCGACCGACTGCTCGGACGCGCCCGGCGACTTCGGCAGGTCGAACCCGGGGTAGGGCGCGCCGAGCGTGAGGACGACGTAGGTGAGCGGGTCGCGGGGCCGCAGGGAGCGGACGCGGTACGGCTCCGAGAGCGGCCGGCCGTCCCTCGTGCGGACGGTGACGGTGACCTCGCCGACGCCGGCCGGCCGCACGTACCCGACGCACCCGACCTCGGTACCCGCCAGCTTGCCGACGGGCGCGCCCGCGAGGTTGAGCGGGACCGCGAGGGTGGTGGTGATCTCGTCCGGGTCGGCCGCCTCGACGACGAGTTCCGCGGGCTCCGAGATGGTCGCGCCGAGTTCGAACTCGACGTACACGGGAGCCCAGGCGGCGAACTTGGCGACGTGCGCCGCCGCCCCGGTCTCGTCGCGCTCGACCGCCTTGCCCCCCGGCGGGAGCCCGACGCGGGCCGCGGTGACCTTCACGGGCGGCTCGGCGGCCCCGGCCGACGCGGCGAGGACGAGAGCCGCCGCGAGTGTGGTCCAGAGTCGCGGGTGCGTCATCGGGTGCTGGGTGTGGGAGGTGGGTGGGACGCGGGTCACGGCTTCGCGCCGCCGCACACGCACGGGCTGGCGAGGCACTTCGGGCACCCGCCGCCGTACTTCCGGGCGACCGCGTCTTCGAGGTCTACGCCGGCGATGTTCGCAAGGGTCGCGAGCCACGCCAGAACGTCGGCGAATTCCAGCGCGAGGTTGTCCGGGTCCGAGCGGTCCCGGAGCGCCGCCGACAGCTCGCCGACCTCCTCCATGAACCACATGAAGGTGCCCTCGACGCCCCGGCGGGCGTCCTTGGCCCCGAACAGTTCGCGGATCCGCGCTTGTAACTCGGTGAGCGTCACGCGGGGATTTTAGCACGCCGGGCGGGCGCGTCCAACGGCGAGAGGGACGGCCACTCGCCAAAAGTTTGAGGCGAGGGGCGACTATGGCTTTTTTCTCGGCCTCTTTGCATTGCCGTTTGCTGGCTTGGGTGCAGGGGGCGGAACGGCTGGGAGAGGAGAAGGTGGGGGTGGCGGAGCGGCCGCAACAATTGGCGTCGGACTGATCACCACTGGCGGAGAAGACTGAGTGGAGTGATGATCTGCTGTGACTTCGGCAACGGCCCTACCGGGCGAGAAATCGTTGTATCTCTCCAATTCACCATCAAAGTGGGTGCGAATATTTGCAACTTTTAACTTGATAGAATCGATGGACCCATCCTGCATTCCAAACCCAACTGCAAAAATCGAAACGAACAAAGTTATAAGAGAAACGGTCGAAAGCAATTCAAGACAGAATACTGTTTTGGCAAATAGGGAGAGGGGGTCACTTCCGGCTAATGGTGAAGTTGTAAGCACACTGATACTGTAAAGTAAACATTCGTAGAAGTTCGAGGAAAGTCCATGATAATGCTCTTCCCCAAGGCGGGCAAGCGACGAATAAACCGAAGCAAAGGAAAGCACAGTCACCCAGAATAGGAACCCAAAATACAACACGAATGCCGCGGTAATTGTAGAGGCAACATGCTTTTCGAGTCGATTCAGAATCGGCGATAAGAATGTATACACTGATCGCAGATTCTCCATGCCTTTCTTGATCTGTTCGGCTGTTTGCTCATCTTTGGTTTTTCCTTTAAATTGCACGCACAACGCGTGCAATAGATGTGCGATAATATCAATCGGTTTCATCGGATTGATAGCCCATCGGATCGCATTTGCAATGAGCAGTGTGTTGATGAATATTATAACGCAAGAAAGAATTTCAATCCAAATCTCGGATTCCATTGTGGCGAGGACTAAAACTGCAATAACAACAATCGCGAGATACAACGGCGAAAGATACGGCGAAGAGATACGGTTTAGGGCCCGGTATATGCCGTTGAAACGATTATAGATACTTCTCAGAATGATGGTGACGATTACAGCAGGGAAGAACACCAAGTAGAGCCCGTAATGGCAAGCTTTAACTGGCCTCTGTGTGAGCAGATGATATGCGCCTATTGCGAGCGGATATCCGATTGCCCAAAGTATTTGGGGTGGGAGGGATTCGGGTGAAAAAATTCTCCAAATTGCTTCAATCGTCCAGGTCCATGCCACGAAGCCAGGAAATCGCCAGAACGCCCACGTATTGAAGGCCTGCTTCACAGCATCCTCTGAAAATGACTCGTGTTCAAAAACTGAGACGTATTGGCCAATTGGTCGCACTCGGCAAGGTCGCCGAGCAGGATCAAGACTTTATTTTAGATCAAACGTTCGCTACGGCCACCTTTTTGCTCCACTACTACACCAATACCCCATGAACACGCGCCGCTCGTTCCTGACCGCCCGGTGGTGCAACCTCATCCTGGCGAACTACGCCGTGCCCGAGGAGTTGCTCGCGCCGCTCGTGCCGCCCGGGTGCGAACTCGACCGCCGCGACGGCCGGTGCTGGGCCAGCCTCGTCGCGTTCCAGTTCCTCGACACCAAGGTGCTCGGCGTCGGCTGGCCCGGGTTCCGCAACTTCCCCGAGTGGAACCTTCGGTTCTACGTGTCGCACAACGGGCAGCGCGGCGTGTGCTTCGTCCGCGAGTTCGTGCCGTCGTGGCTCGTCGCGACCACGGCCCGCGTGATCTACAACGAGCCGTACCGCTCGGCCCGCATGACGATGGACGTGACCGAGCGGCCCGAAGCGATCACCGCGGCGTACTCGCTGACGTGGGGGGGACGCGTCCACTCGATGCGGGCGGTCGGCGCGCGGCCCGCCGTGCGGCCGGGTGCGGACAGCGTCGAGCACTGGTTCAAGGAGCACGCGTGGGGGTTCGGCACGGGCCGCCGCGGGAAGTTGATCCGCTACGAGGTGGACCACCCCGAGTGGGACGTCCACCCCGTCACCGAGTTCGCTGCCGACGTGGACTGGGCCTCGCTGTACGGCCCCGAGTGGGCCGCGATGCAGCAGGCCGAGCCGGGCAGCGTCGTCCTCGCCGCGGGCTCGGCCGTGAGCGTGTACCCGAAGGGGTAGCGCAGCTTCACTGCAAATTCGAAGTACGAAGCACGAAATCCGAAACTCGGACACCGGCTCGTGGTCCGCCGCGCGTTCGGATTTCGTGCTTCGAATTTCGGATTTGCGGCGGAGCCGCGTCGGTCACTTTCCCGCGAGCGTGACGGCGACGAGCGTCAGCGCGACGACGGCGAGGACCAGGCTGCCGAGGATGATGGTCCGCAGCAGGCCGTACATGTTGTGGAGCTTGCCCAGCGCGTTCATCAGGTGCCACACGTCCTCGTTCTTCGTCTCGACGATCTTGCGGAACGAGCCGGCCGCGCCGCCGGTCCAGAACCCGATGCACAGGCACAGCAGCGCCGCGGCCCCGAGGCCGACCGGCGGCCCGTACCCGCCGCCGACCTGGATCGCGCTCGTCACGGACAGCCCGCACAGCACCGCGAACGCCAGCCCCAGGAGCTGCATCAGCCCGCCGACGACCTGCATCGCGTCGGCCAGCGCCGAAAACTGCTTGTTGTGCTCATCACTGAACTCGTACTGGGCCGATTTGTACTCTTTGATGGGCGGGACGTCGGGGCCGGCGGACATGGTCGTCTCCTGAGTGCCGTGTGGCGGGAACACAACCGCTATGCTACCCTGTGGTTCGCCCGATCGGTTCATTTCTTCTCCCAGTGGGCCGAACCATGCTCATTCGTCGCCGGTCCGGATTCACGCTCATTGAACTGCTGGTGGTGATCGCCATCATCGCCATCCTGATCGGGTTGTTGCTGCCGGCGGTCCAGAAGGTCCGCGAGGCGGCGGCGCGGGCCAAGTGCTCCAACAACATGAAGCAGGTCGCCCTCGGCATGCTGATGTGCCACGACACCCTGGCCGGGTTCCCCGAGGGGGTCACGACCGTCACGCCGAACATCTGGGGCCACGGGAACTGGCAGGTCACCGTGCTCACCTACATCGAGCAGGACGCGCTCCGGAAGCAGCACTTCGACTACGGCATCAACGGCCGCCTCTACGACCACGCCGACAACCGCAACGGGGCCACCGGCAAGGTGGTCCAGACGCTCCTGTGCCCGAGCGACGGGGGCACCAACCCGGACGGGTGGCCGTCCGGGGCCACCCCGAAGGTGACGTACCACAACATGGTCGTCAACTTCGGGAACACCGGCATCAACGACGGGAGCGCGGCGTGGCAGGTCACCACGCTCAACGGGGTCACGTTCAAGGGCGCGCCGTTCACCGCCGGGAACCCGCAGAAGCTCACCGACATCACGGACGGGTCGAGCAACACCGTCATGCTGTCGGAAGTGATCATCGGCCGCGGGAACGACCTGCGGGGGCTAACGTGGTGGGCCACCGCGTCCGGGTTCAGCTCGCAGTTGCGGCCCAACGACACGGCCCCGGACCTGTCGTGGTCCGATTCGAGCTGGTGCAACCCGAACGCGCCGAACCCGCCGTGCGCGTTCCGGTCCGCCGCGTACGTGTTCGGCGCCCGGAGCCGGCACACCGGTGGGGTGAACGCGGCGCTGTGCGACGGGAGCGCGCGGTTCGTCAGCAACGGCATCTCGGCCGCGACCTGGCAGGCGGCCAGCACGACCAAGGGCGGCGAGACCAACAACAGCGACTGGTGACACCGCCCACGGAGCGTTCGATGCGAATGTCGCGCGGGATCACCGTCACGCTGCTGTCGGGGCTGATGCTCACGGCGTGCCTGACGACCGGCGGGTGCGGGCGGCGGCTCCCGGAGCGGACGTGGTACGACGCCCAGGGGCACGCGATCGCCGAGAACTGGGCGACCGACGCCGACGGCAAGCCGGTGCCGAGCCCGCACCCCTACGACCGGTACGGCCGCCCGTGGGCGTACGACTCGACCGGCGCGCTGGCCCCGCTCCCGCCGCCGTCCGGCCCGCGGTACCACCCCGTGGCGTGGATCTGGGGCGGCGGCGGCTACCGCTCGACCACCTCGGGGACGTCGTACCGCGGGGGCACCTCGTCGCCGTCGCCGTCGTCGCCGTCGGTCACGCACGGCGGGTTCGGCAGCACCGGCGCACACGTGAGCGCCGGGTCGTAGTGTTCCGGGGAGGGCTCGCGGCAACGGTGATCGAGGTGCGTGATCACCCCTCACCCGCCGCGGCCAGAGCCCCGCGGCGACCTCTCCCCGTAGGAACGGGGCGAGGTGGGGGCGGCTGGCTTCCTCCGACGCTGGCCGGACCACGTTGCCTCGGAGAAGCCCGGTGTGCCCCACCTCGCCCCGTTCCTACGGGGAGAGGTCGCGACGAGTCCGCGAGTCGCGGGTGAGGGGCCACCACCAGAACCATGCCTCGGGGGGCTCACGCCCCCCGCTCGCCGAGACGCATCACTTCTTCTTGGGCTCGTCCTTCTTCGGTTCCTCTTTCTTGGGCTCGTCCTTCTTCGGCTCGGCGTCGGGCGGCAGCGCGGCCTTGATGAGCGCGCCGCTCGTGCCGTTGTACACCCGCACGACGCCGTCCTCGCACCCGGTCGCGACCACGGTGCCGTCGGTGCTCGCGCTCACCGCGTAGATGAAGTCGCCGGCCCCGGGGAAGTTGCGGACGGTGCCGCCGTTCTCCGCGTTCCACATCCGCACGCTCGTGTCGCCGCTCCCGGTGAGGAACTGCGGGGTCTTGCCCACGAAGAACAGGTTCGTCACCTGCTTCGAGTGCCCGGTCAGGTCGCGGACCTTCTCGCCCTTCTCGTAGTCCCACACCTTCACGAAGTTGTCGGCCCCGCACGACGCGAGCTTCTTCCCGTCCGGGGTCCAGCCGACCCCCATGACGTGGTGCGTGTGCCCCTCGAACGACTTCACGAACTTGGCCGGCTTCCCGGCCTCGGCCGGCAGCTCGAACACCTTCACGAACTTGTCGGCCCCGCACGTCGCCAGCAGCTTGCCGTCCGGGCTGAACGCGACGCCGAACACGGTGTCGCTGTGCCCGCCCTTGATCTCGGTCACCGGCTTGCCGTCGGCGGCGAACACCTTGATCTCGCCGTCCTCGGTCGGCGCGCCGCCGCCGGTCGCGAAGAACTTGCCGTCGGCCGAGTACGCGACCGCGGTGACGCGGTCGGCGAAGTCGCCGATCCGGGCCTTCGGGGTGCCCTTGTCGAAGTCCCACAGGGTCAGCTCGCGGAAGCTCCCGGTGGCGAGCGTCTTGCCGTCCGGCGCGAACGCCATCGACTCGACGAGCGAGACGTGCGCGGCCTTCGGGTCCTTGCCGTCGGGGGTCTTCAGCGCCGGGTCCACGAGGGTCCGGGCGAACGCCCACTCGGTCGCGTCCTTGCCGCCCTTCTTGTCGGCCGGGATCACCTTGACCTCGAACACGTGGACCTGGTTCCCGCGGCTCGCGGCGACCGTCTTGCCGTCCGGGGCCACCGCCACCGCCCGCACCGGCTTCACGAGCGCCGGCGGCAGGTTCACGACGATCTTCTCCTTCACCCGGACCGACGTGGGGGCCTTCGCGCCCTGGTCGATCCACAACTTGACGAGCGCCAGTTCCTTCGGCGTGAGCGGCTCCTCGGTCTTGGGCGGCATGATCGGCTTCACGTTCCGGGCGCACGACTGGTACAGGAAGCTGTCGCCCGACTTGCCCGGGACGACCACCTTCGCGCCGCGCTTCGACCCGCCCTTCAGCACCTTCTCGTAGGTGCCCATGTCGTACTTGCCGTTCGAGTCGATCACGTTCCCCGAGTGGCACACGTAGCACTTGTTCTTGAAGATCGGCTCGATGTCGGCCCCGTACTCGACGGGCGCGGCGAGCTTCAGCTCCGCGGGCGTGATCGGCCCGAACTCGTCCTTCTTGGGCTCCTGCGGGGTCGCGGCGTGCGCGACGAGCAGGAGTGCGGCGAACGCGATGAACCGGCGCATGGGGGGAGATCCTCGGGTGTGTCGGGTGTATCGGGTGTCGTGAAATTCGGGGCGGGGCTTCCGGAACGATCATCGCACGGCCGAGGGTGCTACTTCGGGCGAACCCTGAGCGCCAGCGAGGGGGTGTGGCGCACCCCCTCGCTGGCGCTCAGGGTTCGCCCGGTCACCGGACCGGCTCCTCGCCCGATCCCCGATCCCCGGCTCCTGTCACTTCGCCACGGTGAACGTGACCTTGGCCTCGTGCGTGACCGGGTGCTTGTTGTCGTACAGGGCCGCGACGGTCACGGTCGCGTTGCTCACGCTGCCGGGCTTGGCGTCGGCCGCGGCCCTCACCACGAGCTTGACCTCGGACTGCCCGGCCGGGATCGTCACCTCGTCGGCGGTCACGCCGGTGGTGCCCATCGGGGCGGCGAACTTCACCGTGTACGGGCCGGCGTAGTCGAACTGCCGCTCGACCTTCACCACCAACTCGCCGGTCGCCCCGAGCTTGAGCGCGCCCGGCATGTTCGCGACGGTGAGCTTCGCGAGCGAGGTCGGGATCACGGTCACGAGCAGCGGGTCGGCGAACTCCTCCTCGGGGACGTTCGCCTTCTGCTTGGCGACCGTGTCGCGGACGAACGGCACCTGCGCGACGCCCTTCACGGTGACCGCGTACACGCCCGGCGCGGCGTTCGGCTTCACGTCGAAGTTCAGCGTGCCCTCGGGCTTCTCCTTCGTCGGCTGCGCTCCGGCCTGCACAGTAAGTGGAGCGTTCTGCGGGTTCGGGGCGAGCGGCTCGGCCGTGAGCGTGACGGGCTGCTTCTCGGGCGCGGCCCAGTTCACCTTCACCGGCACCGTGAACTTGTCGCCCTGCTTCACGATGATCGGGGCGGCGAGCTTCTCGTCCTTGCCGTTGAGCTTGATCGTCGCGCCGGCCGCGTCGACCGCGAGCGCGAACTGTGCCTTCTCGGGGCGGACCGCCAGCACCAGGGACTGGTCGAGCCGCGCGATCACCGGCGTGTTCGCGTTCTGTTGCACCGTGCCCCACGTCACGGTCGCGGGCCGGACCTCGCGGGTCACCGGCTTGCCGTCGGGGCCGGGGCCGGTCGCCTTCAGGGTGATCGGCGCGACGACCGGGGCCGCGTTCGCAGCGGCCTGGAGGACGAGCACGCCCCACCGCGCGCCGGGGCCGATGGTCACCGGCTTCGCGGTCACGCCGGCCGGGAGCCCCTCGGCGGTCACGGTCACCGCACCCGAGTACCCGTCGGCCCGGTGAACGAACACGTCGAGCGCCTGGGTGCCGCCCTGCCACGCGGTCGGGCCGCTCTGGAAGAACCGGCTGTACGGCATCGCGACGGCGCGGAAGTCGGGCCTCGCCGGGGCGACCCGCAGCCGGTACGTCGCCCGCGGGCCGGTCAGCACGCCGGCCTCGCGGCACCCGACGAGGATCAGGTACTTGCCGTCCTCGGGGGCGGTGAACTTGTACGGCGCCGGGTCGGTCGAGCGGGTGTAGAACCCGAACGGGTGCAGGCTGTCCGGGTCGTCGTCCTGCTCGCCCGAGAGGTCGCGCTTCGGGTCCTTGCCGTCGCGGACCGACAGGTAGAAGTCGGCCTCGACGCCGATCCGCACGGCCGCGAGGTCGATCAGGAGCGCCTCGCCCTTCTTCGCGTCGAAGCTGTACCAGTCCGAGTCGCCGCGGCGGGCGATGAACCCGGCCACCTCGCACGGCGCCGTGATCGGCTCCGCGCTCGACGGGGTCGAACCACCGGCGTTCTTCTTAACGACGACCTTCTCGCGGGCGAAGTAGATCGGCACCGGGTTCGACGCCCCGGTCGGCCCCGTGAACACGTACTCGAACCCGTCCTGCAGCGCGGTCGCCGGGTCGATCCGGTCGCGGACCGCGAGCCGCGTCGCGGCCGCCGGGTCGGTCGGCGGGGTGACGGTGACGGTGAGCTTTTCGAGGGGCCGGCCGTCGACCGCGAACCCGTCGGCGGGCTGGCCGCCGGGGAGGTTGCGGCCGTAGAGCGTGACCTGCGCCGGCTTCCCGGGCTCGATCACCGGCGGGAACACGGCGTCGATCCACGGGCCGGTGCCGACCGTCAGGCGGTAGACGAAGTCGGCCCCGCCGCCCTGGTACGCGAACTGCGCGAGGCGGACGAGGTAGTCGCCGTCCTCGGGGGCGATCAGGTCGGCGACCGCGTCGCCGTCCTTGTAGTTGCGGTTGGAGGTGAACTTGGTCCCGGCCGCGGAGTACACCTCGATCATCGGCGTGGCCCGGGTGTCGATGGTCGACGCCCGGCACGCGATCACGACCCGCTGCCCCTTCTTGGCGGTGAACACACTGTAATCGACGTCGGTGTTCGCGGTCAGCACGCCGTTGATCGTGGTGCCGAGCGCGACCCGCTGCGCCTCGCCGACGTCGTTGTTCGGCTCCCGCTCGTAGAGTTCGGGGAGCGCGCCGACGACGAACGCCCGCGGGTTGCTGACGCCGTACTTGCCGACGAACCGCACGTCGTAGGTGCCCGGCGGCACGTCGGCCGCGACCGCCACCTTGAACTTGTGGGCGGTCGCGTTCGCCTTCTTCGCCGGGGGCGGGTCCTTCTTCTTCGGGTCGATCGGTTGCTCGGGGGGCGGCACGAAGGTGCCCGTGATGCCGGGGTGCGAGAAGTACAGCCGCTCGGGCTCGTCGAGGTCGGTGCCGGTGACGGTGAGTTCGTCGGCGGCGACGGTGACGCCGAGGGCGGTCACCTTCTGCGGCGGCCCGGCCTTCGCGCCGGCGGGAAACACGGTGCCGATGCGGGCGGTCGGCAGCCCGGGGGGCGGGGCCTGCTGGGCCGCGGCGGTGCCGCAGGCCACCAGACCGAGGAGGCCGTAGACGAGCCGGCGCATGTGAGGTCTCCTTGGGAGGAGGGCAGCCAGGAGAGCGTGTCGCGGTCCCGGGGGGCTGAACCGAGCGGTCGTGACGCACCGGAGTGCGGTCTGGCGGGTAGAAGTGAATGGTAAGCCCGCGCCGGGGGCCGGTCAAGGAAATCACGCGAAAGCGCGAGCGGCGGGAGGTGCGACGTGCGTGGATCGTGAACCGGGGCGAGCGGGGGGCGTGAGCCCCCCGAGTGCTGGCGTTCGCCAACGACCCGGGGGGCTCACGCCCCCCGCTCGCCCAGATCCACAGGCTGGAACGTTCCCCTCACCCGGCCGGCATGGGCGGGGGGTACGGGTCGGGCTTCTTGACGATCACGTGCCCGTGCGACACCCGCACCCATTCGAGCCGGGACGCCCGCGGCGTGCCGCGGCCGAACTGGTGGTGGGTGCGGTCCGCGGCCCCGCACTCGTCGACCAGTTCCTTCACGAACCCGACCATGCCGTAGTCGTGGCTCGGGAACCGCGCCTGGACCCAGTTCCACCGCAGGTAGCCCACCGCCTTGCGGAGCGCCCGCGACCCGCGGACCCACGGCCGCGGGGCCAGGGCGTTGAACACCCGCTCGCGCCGCGAGAACACCGGCTCCGGGGGCGTGTAGTGCCGCCCGTCCGGGTAATCGGGCCAGTACCCCGTGCCCCAGTCCTCGATGAAGTACAGCCCGCCGGGCTTGAGGTGGTGCTCGTACAGGTGCCAGAAGCTCAGCCGGGTGAACTGCCCGACGTGCGAGGCGTCGTCGATGACCACGTCGAACCCGTCCGGGGCCACCTCCGCGGCGATCCGGTCGAGGACCACGGGGTCCTGCTGCTCGCCCTGAAAGCACTGGACGCCCGGCTCGTCCAGGTCCACCGCCCGGATGTCGAGCCCCGCGATCGTGGCGCTCGGGAGCATTTGCCGCCAGTACCGGAGGGAATCGCCGTTCGCAATTCCCAGCTCCAGGAGTTTGAGTGGTTGGTCGCGGACCGGCCCGAGGTACTCCTCGTAGTTCCGCAAGTAGTGTGAAAGGCCGAGCTTATCGATACGAACCGAGGCGGTCGCCGGCGGCATGGGCACTCCTCCATAAGGACGCCCGGGGGTGAGAGCGAATTCCGCGCCGGACGCCCCGCCCGCACCGTCACTTCGCCCGCCGGCGCCGCGCGGCGATCAGGAACCGGTTGGCCCGCTCGGTGTCCGGCTTCTCGGGGAGCGCGGTGCGGGTGAACGCCTCCTGGAACCGCCGGTCGAGGTCCAGCGCCCGCTCCGACACCTCGTCGAACGACACCTTCCCGTGCCGGATCGCGAGCAACTCGTCCCGGTGCTCCCGCACGTCGACGCGGACCTCGCCGTCGGCCATCGCGTGGATGCCGCTGTGCAGCAGGCGGATCAGGTGCATCGCGTGCTTCGCCTTGAAGTGCCCGGTCGCGTCGTACCCCCGCCGCATCAGCCGGAACTGCGAGATCACGTACCCCGAGTACGTGCGGTACAGGTGCCGCGACAGGAAGCACGTGCGGATCGACCGGAGCTCGTCGCCGGTCTCGTCGCTGTGCAGCACCGCCGGGGTCCACAGCGCTTCGAGGATGTTCGGGTTCGCGTGCAGCGCCAGCCGCACGAACTTCTCGATCTCCCAGTCGACCTCCTCGACGCCGGGGGCGAAGCTCTCGACCTGCTCCGGCGGCTTGGTGAGGGACCAGTGCCAGTCGGCCGGCGGGAGGTACACGCCGCGGCGGTCCTCGTCGGACGCCTCGGTCGAGAGGCCGAACGCCCGCGACCCGACCATCACGCGGTACACGACGAGCGCCGACACGTCCGGTCCGGCGGTACCGGTCGCCTCGACGGAATGGTCCACGCGCCGCACGAGGAGTTCGCCGAACTTGAGCCGCACCTCGGTGCCGTCGAGGAACCGCACGAGGTACGCGCGGTCGTTCGACTCGGGCGCGTCGGCGACCACGCCGACGGTGCCGGCCGGCTTCTCGGGGCCGGGGCCGGGCACCCGCCGCGCGTACCGCAGCACCACCTGCGTCCCGACGGGGATGAGGAAGTTCGGCGGCAGGTTGTCGTCGCGGTCGGTCATGGTCTTGGTGGGTACCCCGCAGGGGTTGCCGGAGTTCCATAGGTTTGGGCGAGCGGGGGCGTGAGCCCCCGCGTTCTTCTCATCGCGCGACCTCGGGGGGCTCACGCCCCCCGCTCGCCAACATCGACCGGAGGTACGGACACGCGCCTGGCGCGGAGGTTCTGGTCGCGCCCCAAACGCACCGGGCGGCGCGGGACCGGATCGCTCCGTGTCCCGCGCCGCCCGGCGCTTTGGTGGGGCAGACATTCCCGTCTGCCTCTTGACGCGGTTGGAGGCAGACAGGAATGTCTGCCCCACCGTGCGGGACTACTCCTTCCCCGCCTTGCCGCTGGCCTTCACGAGGTCGCGGAGCTGCTCCAGCGCCTTGGCGAGTTGCTTGTCCTTCTCGGGGGTCACCTTCGCGCCGGGCTTGCCGGGCGGCGGGATCACGAGCAGGTCCTGGGCGTACTCGTACCAGTCGTTCAGCTCCTCGGAGCTGAGCTTCACCTCGAACCCGGCGTCGGGCTTCACGCCCCACTCCTTGATCGTCGGGTCCTGCTCGGTAGCGAGCTTGTCGATGTTGCGGCCGCTCGGCGGGTAGTACCGGGCGATGGTGTACTTGAGCTGCCCGCCGGTGGGCGTGAACTCGCGGACGTCCTGCACGCTCCCCTTGCCGTAGCTCCGCTCGCCGACGATGGTGGCGCGGGCGTGGTCCTGGAGGCACGCGGCGACGATCTCGCTGGCGCTGGCGCTGTTGCCGTTGACCAGCACGACGATCTCGAAGCTCTTGTCGCCGGCGGCCTCGGCCTTGTACTCGCGGACCGCGCCGGCCCGGGGCTTCACGGTCACCACCTTCTCGCCCCGGTCGATGAACAGCTCGCACAGGTGCCACGCCGACGACAGGTACCCGCCCGGGTTCTCGCGGAGGTCGATGATGAGGCCGTTGAGCCCCGTCTTCTTGAGCTGCGCGATCGCCTTCTTCAGGTCGGTGACGGTGCCGAACTCCTCGCGGCCGTCCTCGTCGAGGTCGATGGCGATGAACTGGGTGACGTGGACGTACCCGATCTTGTTCTTCTCGTCGAGGTAGAAGGTCCAGTCGGCGTTCTTGTCCCGCTGCACCCCGTGGACGGTCTCGACCATCACGAAGTTGCGGAAGATCTTGAACTCCTTGGGCTCCTTGAGCCCCTCGCGCTGGACCATGAGGCTGACGGGCGAGTCCGGCGCGCCGAGGATCAGGGTGACCGCGTCCTCGGTCTTCATCCCCTTGGTCGAGAACACCCGCTGGGCGTCGGCCGGGAGCGGCTTGCCGAACTTGTCGACCTCGAGGCGGATCTCGGTGATGAGGTCGCCGGCCTGGATCCCGGCCTTGTACGCCGGGCTCCCCTTGATCGGGGTGGCGACGAGGAGCCCGTCGCGGACCGCGTCGCGGCGGATCTGGATGCCGACCCCGGGGAACCGGCCCTGGAGCTGGCTCTGCATCTTCAGCACGCCGGCCTTGTCGGTGTAGACCGTGTACCGGTCGTTGAGGCTCCCCGAGGCCATCGCCAGCGCGACGTCCACGGCCTTGTCGCCGTCGAGGTCCTCGCGGTGCCCGAGCCGCACGCGGGCGTCGGCGAGCAGCTCGCCCTGGCGCTCGCGGGTCAGCTCCTTGGGCCGCTTCAGCGCGTCCTCGAGGTCGCCCGGGAGCGGCTCCTCGGCCCGGGTGTACAGCCCCTTGATCGCGGCCGCGACCAGCTCGCCCGAGGTGACCGGCTTGATGTACCGGCCGGTGATCTCGCGGGTCCACGACTCGACCTTCTTGGCGAACTCGGTCCCCTCCTCGGGCTGCATCTTGAGCGCCTCGCGGAGCGTCTTGCGGGTGGCCAGCACCTCGTCCACGGTGGCCTTGCCGTCGGCCAGCGCCTGGTACGCCTTGCGGAGGCTCTGCTGCCACTTGAGCCGGGGCATGCGGAAGAGCAGGTTCGCCGCCTCCTTGCCGTCGTCCTCGGTCAGCTTGCCGGCCTTGACCAGGGCCGCGACCGCGTCGAGCCGCTTGGCGACCGCGTCGGTCAGGGTCGCGTCCCGGGTCACCCAGAACCGGCTCGTGGTCTGCCCGATGACGAACGGGACCAGCTCCTTTTCCTTGTCCGTCTTGCCCAGCTCGCGGGCCCCGTTGGGGATCTCCTTTTCCAGGTACTTCCCGAGTTCGCCGATGGTGACGAGGCCGTCGGGCTCGTCGCCGGTGAAATACGGCTTCTGGTCGGCCTTGCCCGACAGGCCGTCGGCCAGGACGCTGTAGAACAGGCCGTGGTCGCCCTTGGTGAGCGGGAGCCGGAACGGGAGGTTGCCGAAGATCACGACGCGGTCGGTGAGGAGCGAGGCGTCCTCGCGGTCGTCGTCGCCGTACACGAGCTTGATGTACGGGGCGACGGTCGGTTCCACGACCTTCTCGTCGCCGGCGTCGAACCCCTTGTACGCGACGTCCATCATCAGCAGGAGCTTCTGGCCGTTGAGCTTCTTGAACGCGGGCTCGAGTTCGTTGGGGGTCAGGGCCGTCTTGGCGCGGTCCTTGAACACCGACTCGGCGGTGAAGAAGCACGGCTTGTCGGCGATCGACGACCCGCGGCCGAAGAAGGCGATGATGAGCAGGTCGTTCTTGCCGGTGGCCTCGACCCCGGCCTCGATCGCCTTGACGATCGCCTCGCGGGTGCCGTCGGCCGAGGTGAGCAGCTTGGCCCGGTCCGGGGCGATCCCGAGGACCGCCTTGTCGGTGAGGAGCTTGGTGAGCGCCTTGGCGTCGGCATCGGCCGTGGGCCGGGCGTGGATGGCCTTGTCCTTGAACTCGCCGACGCCGACGGCGACGAGGTACGGCTTGCCGGGTCCGTTGGCCGGGTCGGCCGGGTCGGCCGCGAGGGCCGGGGCCGCGGACCCGGCGGCCACCGCCGCCGCGAAGAGACCGAGCAACCACGTGCGCAGGTTCATGTCGAAGGTACCTTGTTCCGTGCCGGGCATGGCGGCCAACTGTGTCTGCTCCATTGTGGGGGGGACCGTCTTACCCCGTCAACCGCATTTACGCGAGCGTTACCCCCGGACGATCGACCGCCCCGAAACCAACAGGTGCCCCCGGCGACGGGGGCGTGGTATCATCCGCGGGGGCTCGTGTGGCGGAATCGAACGCGCCAGGGACCGTGGCGAGCCGGGAGCGTCAGCGACCGGAGTTCTTCGTAAGCGCCCGCCTCCGGTCGCTGACGCTCCCGGCCCGCCGTGCGCCCGGACTTCCCTCGACCGCCGGCTGGCGCGGGCGACCGGGATCGCAAGTTTAGGGAGCGTCGGCGAGGGTTCGCCCAGCATTCACCTCCCCGGCGTTCCCGAACCGGCGCTGGCACACCGCCGGCACTTCGGCTACGATTCAATCACGCCGCCAGTTCTCCCCGCCGGTCGTCCGCGGAGCCGTTGATGCCTGTGACGTACACCTGCCCCAATGCCGATTGCGGGGCGAACATCAAAACGGCCGCGCGGGTGGCGGTCGGCAAGTCCGTGAAGTGCCCGAAGTGCGGCAAGGCGTTCACGCCGGAGCCGGGCGAGGCCGACGCGCCGGTCGAGACGTTCAAGCTCGCCGACGAGCCGCCGCCGAAGCGCCCGGCCCCGGTCGCCGCACCCAAGCCGGCCAGGGCCGTCAAGGCCCCGCCCAAGGACGCGCCCCCGCCGCCGCCCCCGCCCGCGGCGAGCCCGTTCGCCGACGACGACGACGAGTCCCAGGAGTCGATCAAGCGCGGCTACCAGATCACGCTCGAAACGGAAGCAGAGAAGAAGGAAGCGGAGAAGCACCGGCCGAAGTTCGAGGACGCGCAGGAGAAGTTCAAGAAGAGCGCCCGCGGGCCGGCGATGGCCCTGCTCGTGTTCCCCAGCAACCTGATGACCGCCGAAGGGCTCATCACCGCCGCGCTCGGCCTGGTGTGGTTCGTGCAGGGGGCGTGGCCGCTGCTCTTCAACGACGCCCCGCCCGGCGAAGAGGAGCTGGAAGAGGCGATCGTCGACATGATCGTCGGCATGTCGGTGTTCGTCTGGGGCGCGATGATCTGCTACGGCGCGAGCCAGATGCAGGAGCTCGGCTCGTACCCGTGGGCCATGACCGGGGCCGTCATGGCGATCGTTCCGGGGCTCGTCGGCATCGCGGCCATCCTCGCCCTCCAGAACCCCGCCGTGAAGGCCGGGTTCGACGAGAACGAGGAGGGTGGCCCGGACGATGACGAGGAGAAGGACGATGAGGAAGAAGACGACGACGGCGACGAGGAAGAGGACGACGAGGAAGAAGAGGAGAAGCCCAAGAAGAAGGCCAAGGCGAAGCCGAAGCCGCAGCTCAAGCTCAAGAAGAAGCGCAAGGACGAGGACGACGACGAGGACGACGAATGACCGCGACCGACCCGGCCGACCCGACCGACCCGACCGACGGCGACCTGCTCGTCCGCTTCACCGCGGGCGACGCGGCGGCGCTGGAGGCCCTGTTCGCCCGGTACGAGGGGCCGGTGTTCCGGTTCCTGTTCGGCATCCTCCGCGACCACCACGCGGCCGAGGACGCGCTCCAGGAGACGTTCGTGCAGGCGATCCGCTCGGCCGACGCCGTCACCCCCGAGGGGTTCCGCGGGTGGCTGTTCACCGTCGCGCACCGGCAGGCGATGCTCACGAAGCGGAAGGCCAAGCGGCTCCCGGCGCAGGCCGACGACCTCGTGCTGCTCGGGCTGGTCGGGGGCGACCCGGCCGACGCGCGGACGGCCCGCGCCGACGACGCCCGCGCGGTGTTCGAGCTGATCGACCTGCTCCCGGCCCCGCAGCGGGCGGTGATCCTGGCCCGGGTGGTCGAGGGGAAGAAGTTCCGCGAGGTGGCCGACGGGCTCGGGTGCCCGCTGAACACCGCCCTGGCCCGGATGCACGAGGGGCTGAAGAAGCTCCGCCAACTGTGGGAGGCCCGCCATGCATAAGGCTTCCGGTCACCCCGAGCCGGCGCTCCAGGCGGCCGCGCTGCGGTACGCCGCGGGCGACCTGTCGCCCGGCGAGGCGGCCGCGTTCGAGGCCCGCCTGGCCGCATCGCAGGAGGCCCGCGACGCGCTGAGCGAGGCGGTCCGCCTGTCGGCCGCGTGCCTGGGCCAGGCCCCGCCCGAGCCGCACTCCAGCTTCCGGGCCGCGATCCGCGAGCGGCTCAGGGGGTGGTGCCCGGAGTGGCTGGCCCGCCGCGCGTACCGCGGGCACCCCGCGACGTGGTCGGCGCTGGGCGCGTCGGTCGTCGTCGCGTGCGGGCTCGTCGGCGTGTCGCTCGCCGAGCGGAAGCGGCCGCCGGCCCCCGCCGCGCCCCTCGCCCCGGCGGTCGCGCGACCCGCCCCGAGCGAGCCGCCCCCGGCCGCCGACGCGGCCCCCCTGCCCCGCGAGGTCGAGGCGGTCGCGGTCGCGGTATCGGCGCCCCCCGCCCCCGCCGCCCCGTGCGGCGAGGCCGGCCCGTCGGTCGCCGAACTGTGGGCGCAGATGAGCACGCCCGAGAGCGTCGAGAGGGCCCACGAGGACGAGATGCGGTGGCGGAACCGGTACGGCGCCGCGACCGCGGGCGCCCCCGGGCGGCCGCCGTCGGCCGGCGACACCCGGGAGCAGTGAGCCGGGCCGCGGCCCGGCCCGGTTGGCAGTCAACTCACGTTTCGCAGTGCGGGTTCCGCCCCTCCGTTCCCGGAACCCGGTCCGCCCGTTCCCGCAGATGCCCCGGGGGGTCCATGTCCACCACCATCCGGTCCCTGTTCGCGGCCGCGTTCCTCCTGGCGCCGGCCGCGGCCCGCGCCGCCGAGCCGCTCCCGCGGTTCACCGAGGAGCGCGAGGCCGCGGCGCTGCTCTTCGTCCGCAAGCACTGTCAAGAGGTGCTCCCGCTCCTCGACGAGCTGAAGAAGGCGAACCGCGCCGCCTACGAGTCGCAGGTCCGCGAGACGTTCCAGGTGTCGGAGCTGCTGGCCGACCTGCAGGACGACCCGAAGCGGTACGACCTGGAGCTGCGGGCGTGGAAGGCCGAGAACCGGGCTCTGGTGCTGGTCGCGAAGCTCGCCACGCCCAGGGACGAGGACCGCAAGGCGATCGAGGACCAACTCCAGGCGCTGGCGCGGGAACTGGTCGAACTGGAGGCGCAGTCGCTGGAGCACCGCGTCGCGCTGCTCCAGGGCGAACTCGGGGCCGCGAAGGACGAGCTGAACAAGGTCCGCGACAACTTCGACCGGACCGTCAAGGACCGGTTCGACGCGCTCGTCGAGCGCGCCCGGAAGAAGAAGCAGTAGGGGAGACACGGAGTGGGGGAGACACACCGATTGGCGGTTGGGATCACCCAGCCGCACGGCGAGCCGGGAGCGTCAGCGACCGGAGTCTTGCGCTCGGACCAAACTCCGGTCGCTGAAGATCCCGGCTCGCCCTGCCCCC